>NZ_JBVHLF010000022.1:0-53699 GCF_055559155.1 Kitasatospora sp. NPDC024654 | reverse complement strand
TCCCCCTTCACCCCTCCCCCGCCAGGAGCACAAAAAAAAAAAAAAAAAAAACCCCCCCCCCCCCCCCCCCCCCCCCCCTCCCACCCCCCCCCCCCCCCCCCCCCCTCCCCCTCCCCCCCCCCCCCCCTCCCCCCCCCCCCCCCCCGGGCCCGTCCCCGCCGTCGGACCCGACGGTGGCGGGGCGGGTGGGGCTGGAGTTCACCGAGTTGCCGTGTAGTGCTCATCCGCGGCGGCTCGGCGGGGGCGTCGGGGTCTCCTAGGGTGCGGGGGAAGGCGCCGGCGGCCGGGTCGCGGGTGCTGGTGAGTCTCCGGCCGTGCGGAGGTCGGAATCCCCTCGTCGAGCGGAAGATCCATGCACGTTCTCCAGCAGGCCTCACCCCCCGACACCGCCGGATGCGCGCTGGAGCGGCCGCTCCGGGCGCTGGTGATCACCGGGAGCGTCGGTGCCGGCCACAACGGGGCCGCGTTCGAGCTGGTGCGCCGACTGCGGGCGCGCGGCGTCGAGGCGAGCTGCCGGGACTACCTCGACGCGCTGCCGCGCCGGTACCAGCGGCTGTTGCGGGACGGCTACGAGTTCAGCGCCGGGCGCACGCCACAGGTGTTCGACTGGCTGTTCCGCAGCGAGGAGCACGACTCGGTGGTGCGCTCGCTCACCCTGTACCTGTGCCGGCTGGCCGGCCGGGAGCTGGCGCGCTGGGTCGGCGAGGGCGCGGGTTACGACGTGGTGGTCACCACCTTCCCGTTCGCCGCGCAGAGCCTGGGGATGCTGAAGGAGGACGGCGCGCTGACCGCACCCGTGGTCTGCTACCTCACCGATCCCGCGCCGCACCGCCTCTGGGTGCACCCCCGGATCGACGCGCACCTGACCGTCACCCGGGCCACGGCCGCCGAGGGCAGCGCGCGCTACGGCGTGCCGATGGCGGTCGCCGGCCCGCTCACCCCCGCCGCGTTCGCCGAACCGGCCGACGCCGCCGCCCGGTCGGCGCTGCGCGCGGAGCTGGGCGTGCCGGCGGACCAGCGGATGGCGCTGCTGATGAGCGGCTCGCTGGGACTGGGAGACGTGCTGACCGGCGTCAACGCGCTGCGGGCGGCGGACGGCACGGTGCCCGTCGTGCTCTGTGGCCGAAACGAGCGTTTGCAGCAGCGGCTCGCCGGGCTGTCCGGCGTGGTGGCGCTCGGCTGGCGCACCGACGTGCCGGCGCTGATGGCCGCCGCCGACGTGCTCGTGCACAACGCGGGCGGGCTCTCGCTGACCGAGGCGATGGTCGCCGGACTGCCGGCGGTGAGCTACCAGGTGCTGTCCGGCCACGGGCGCGCGAACGCGGCCACCCTGGCTCGGGCCGGGCTCGCCCCCTGGCCGCGCGACTCCGCCCGGCTGGCCGAGGCGCTCGCCCGGCAGGCCGCCCGCGGCCGGGTCTACCTGCCGCCGCTGCCCGAGCACCAGCAGGCGGCGCAGGTGGTCACCGAGCTGGCGCGGCGGTGGCGCGAGGAGGGGCCGACCTTCTCGGCCACCCGTCGGGGCGGTGGCGTCCGGGTCGGGGCTCTTCGGGGGCGGCTGCGGCTGCGCCGGTCGTCCGTGGTCGCCGAGCCGGCCGCGAGTTCGGGGCGGGTGACCGGCGGACGACCAGGCGGGTGACCGGCGGACGACCGCCTGGCGGTCCGCCGGTCACCGCGGTGCGCGGCTGCGGCGTCCACATCGCGGTAACCGGTTTGCCGGGGAGGTGGTCCTTACGTCAGACTCGAGCGCATGTCCGTTTCCAGCCATTCCGAGCCCTTGGTCTCGGCGCCGACCGGCGCGCTCGCCGGGAGTGCCGAGGCCCTTGCCATGCCGCCGTCCGCCAAGGGCGAGCCGGCCGGTGAGCGCGGGAGCTGGCGACGACGCGCGGACGGCGCTGCCGCGGGAGGCCCCCCGCCCGGACCACCGTCCGGTCGAGGGATCGGACACCAGTTGCGGCGCCTGGGAAGCCTCCCGGCGCCGCTTCTGTGTGTGGTGGCCATGTGCACCCTCCAGGTCGGCATAGCGCTGAGCAAGCCGCTGTTCGGGCCGCTCGGCGTGGCCGGGGCGACCTTCCTACGCCTGGGTTTCGCCGCACTGCTGCTGCTCGCGCTCACCCGGCCGCGGCTGCGCGGGCGGGGCGTGCGCGACCTGGCGTCGGCGGTACTGCTCGGGATGGCCTCGGCCGGGATGACCCTGCTGTTCGCCGGCGCGGTGGACCGGCTGCCGATGGGGACGGCGGCGACCATCGAGTTCCTCGGACCGCTCTCGGTCGCGCTCGGGCTTTCCCGGCGGCTCAGCCAGCTGGCCTGGGCGCTGCTCGCGGGGACCGGGGTGATGCTGCTGACCCTGCTCGGCGAGGGGACCGGCGGGTCGCGGCTCGACCCGGTCGGGCTGGGGTTCGCCTTCGGCGCCGCGACCTGTTACGCCGGGTACATCCTGCTCACCAACAAGGTGGGCGCGGCGTTCGAGGGCTTCGAGGGCCTGGCGGTGTCGATCACCGTGGGCGCGCTGACGCTCGCCCCGTTCGGGCTCGGGCAGGCCTGGCACGGGCTGGCCGCCTCCTCCTCCCCCGCGAGCCTGCTGCTCGGTGTGGCCGGAGTGGCACTGCTGCTGCCGGTGATCCCGTACACGCTGGAGATGACCGCGCTGCGGCGGATGCCACAGCGGGTGTTCAGCGTGCTGGTCAGCCTGGAGCCGGCCGTCAGCGCCCTGGCCGGCCTGCTGGTTCTGGGTCAACTACTGGGCGGAGCACAGCTGTTGGGGATCGCCTGCGTGGTCGCGGCAAGTGTCGGCGCGACCCTGACCGACCGCCGGACGAACGCCTGACGGCCGGTCCTGGTCGGTCTCAGCCCTGGCGGTCCCGGGCGGCCTGACGGTGCTGGCGGACCGCCCGGGTGGCCACCGGCGGCAGCAGGTCGAGCGCCAGCCGGCGGGCCGTCGTCCGCACGGCCGAGCGCGGCCGGCGCTCGGTACGGGCGGGCTCGGGCAGCCGCGGCGGGGCCTCGGGCGGGCGGTCCCGCGGCGGCCGGCCGGCGGGCAGCAGCTTCGCGACACCGCGCCCGGAGAACCGCACCAGGCGCTGCCCGGCGATCACGTCGACGTCCAGGTAGCAGTTCTCGGCGTCGCCGTTGAGCCCCAGCAGCTCCTCCTGCAGCGGCTCGGGGTCGGCCCAGGTGCCGTAGAGCTTCTCCGGGGTGACGCAGAGCGGGTGCAGGTCGTGTTCGAAGACCGCCTCCCAGGTGGCGGCGGCCACACCGGGGGTGTGCGGGGAGCGGAAGTCGTCCAGCACCACGATGCCGTGCTCGGCCAGCACCTTGCCGGCGGTCCGGATGTCGAACGCGACATGCTCGTACAGGTGCGAGGCGTCGATGTGCACGAAACGACAGCTGCTCGTCGCGATCCGGCCGTCCGCGAGCACCGAGGTGGGCGCCTGGACGATGGTGGGCAGGGCCGGGTGGAACGCCAGGTAGTTGTGCTCGAAGGCGGCCCGGGTCAGGGTCTGCCGGTAGGACCTGGTCATCTCGGCGGCGTTGTCGCCGTCGGGCGCGTCGGAGTCGAAGAGGTCGCAGATCGTGAAGACCTCGCCCGGCTGGAGGTGGCGTCCCATCAGGATGGCGCTGCGCCCGAGGTAGCTGCCCAGCTCCAGCAGGTCACCGCGGAGCCCGGTGGCGGTCTGGCGCTTCAGCAGCCACCCGAAGAGCTGCTGGTCGAGCGGCCAGAACCAGCCGGGAACGTCGTCCAGGGTGCGGGGAAGGGGCAGCTGCGCAGGACGGGGGGACGCGGGACGGGGGTCGGTGGTGACCACGATGCCTCCTACGCGCGGGCGGTCCGGCGCCGCCGAGCACAGCCGGCACGGCTGGTAGGGGGAGACGGCGGACCGAGGTGGGCGTGATCCTCGTCACTTTCACTGTCCAGACGAGAATAGGATCATTTCCCCCGGAGCGCCCGTTCGGCCCAGCGCTCGGCCCGGCCCGATGCGATACCGATCGAGACGTCGACCCCGCCGACTTCCCGGGCCCGGGAGGGGAAGCGACACGGCGGGGCCCGGGGTGGGCCCCGCCGTGCGGGCGAGCGACGGCGCGGGTCAGACCTGCGGGCCGGCCGGGTCGCGCGGGATGTCGGTGGGCGCGGCCGGGGCGGTGGGCGCGGCCGGGGCGGCGGTGCGCGGCTGGGCCGGGCGGACCATCAGGTTCTCGGTGGCCGGTGCGGTGGCGGCGGCGCCGAAGCCGGTCAGCAGACCGAGCGGGTTGATCCGGACCAGGTGCGAGGGCGCGTAGAAGTGGTAGCCGTAGTCGAGCCGGGCCCGGTTGTGGGCGTCGACCAGCGGCTCCGAGGTCGCGGTGGCGGCGTGCGAGACCACGCCGGTGTGGCTCTTGGTGCCACCCGGGCCGGCGTAGGTGACCACGACGTCACCGGGGCGGGCCAGCTCGGGGTGGTCGCCGACGTCCTCGCCCAGGCCGCTGTCCATCAGGTAGTCGTACAGGTTGTGGTACTGCGGCAGGTCGCTGATCAGCAGCAGGTCGTAGGTCTTGCCGTTGGGCGCGGTGTAGTCGAAGTAGTCGGTCTGCGCGTCGTCCGGGCCCAGGCCGGGGACCAGGCCCGCGGCGGCCAGCGAGCGGGCCACGAACTCGGCGCACTGGTAGTTGTCCTGGTCGGCCCCGGAGGTGACCGGAGTGCTGTCGTTCCAGGCGGTCCAGTTCCAGTGGGCGGCGGCGTAGTCGACCTCGATGCCGCGCAGCACGTCGCCGGGGGACGGAATGTCGGCGTCGATCTGCGTCGACGTGCCGGTGGCGGCGCCGGTGGTGGTGTCGGCGAAGGCCTGGCCGGCAAGCGCGGGGACGCCGCCCACCACCAGGCTCGCGACCACGGCCGCACCGGCGATACCTCTGCGGATTCTCAGCGTCACTGCGATGTCTCCCTGGGTCCCACGGGTGGCGAGGGGGAACCTTTCGTCACCCGTGGGACCGCACCGGCCGACGGCCGTGCGGGCGCGCTGGCGCTCCCCCGGATGCCCTGAATCCCCCGTCCGGAAGCGGCCCGATACCGCTCCGGGGCCGGCCCCGAGCGGAACCGACGGGCGTCATCCTAACCACAGATGATCATCACGAAGATCCCGGTCCCACCCCGGCTGAGCTGTGCTGACGAGCAGGTGAACCCACCGTGACGGGGCGGTTCGCCGCTCGGCCCGGGACTCCCGAATGGCGCAACCGGCCCGGCGCGGGATGCCGCCCGTGAGCTTCCGTCAGGGAGCCGACAGCTTTGAGCCGTTGCCGCTCGCGGTCCCGCCCGGGCGGTGCGCGACCCGTCCTCGCGACGCTCGCGCGGTGTGGCCGAGCACGTCGCAGCGGGTGAGCATGGCCGGGTCAGCGACCCTTCGCGGGTGGCCCGGTCCCCTACCGGTGGACCGCGGCGCCGTGCGAGAACGCCCGCCCGCACGTGCGGCGGCGAGAGGGAGACAACGGCGTGACGGACAGTGACGTGACACCGTCTACGGGAACCGGGCCCGCGCCCGCGCGCGACGGCGAGGCCGTGCGCGACCGCGGGGCCGCGCCGTCGGCGCCCGCCGAGCGGGGGCGCGACCACCGCCTCGGACTAGTCGTGACCCTCCTGGGAACCGCGCGGCACAAGATGAACCCGCCGGAGGTCGGCGGTACCCCGAGCGTCCCGATCGGCCTGCCTGGGGCGGTTCCCGCCTCCGTGGCGGCCGGCGGGACTGGAGCGGGGCAGGGAGCGGCGAGCCCCGGCGTCATGCCGGTGATCCCTGCCCCGCTGACCACACCGGCCGGCTCGCCGCCGTCCGGTGAGGACGGTCGGCAGGTGCCCGGCGGCGTCCGCGGCGTGCCCGCCGCCCTGCGACCGGACGCGCAGCACACCTCGTACCCGGCCGCCTGGTCCGTGCCGACCTGCGGCCCGGGAGCGCTGCTGACGGCAATCGCCAAGCGCTGCGCGGAACTTGCCGGTCGGGGCCGGGGCGCCGCGCCCCGCCGCCGGTGCCACCGGACGGACGACGGACGGAGACCGGGAGGAGAGCGGACGAGCTGATCGGCGACGGCACAGGAGAGGAACCCGACGGCATGACCTCCACGGACCGCCTGCTCCAGGGCTGGGGCCGGACCACGACCGGACGTTCGCGGGTGCTCGGCCCGCTGGAGCCGGACGCGCTGCGCGCGCTGGTCGCCCGCCGACCGGAGGGCGGGTTGCTCGCCCGGGGCGCCGGGCGCAGCTACGGCGACGCCGCGCACAACACCGGCGGCCTGGTGCTGGCCCCCGCGATCTCGCCGCACATCGCGGTGGACCCGGCCGCCGGCACGGTCCGGGCCGCCGCCTCGACCACCTTCGCCCAGCTGCTCGCCGCGCTGGTGCCGCACGGTCTGCTGCTCCCGGTACTGCCCGGCACCAGCCGGCTGACCCTGGGCGGCGCCATCGCGGCCGATGTGCACGGCAGGAACCAGCGCACCGACGGCACCCTGGCCCGCTGGCTCGACTCCATCGAACTGCTCTGCAGTGATGGCGAGTTGCTGGAGATCAGGGCGGATCGCGACACGCCGGCCTTCGACGCCACGGTCGGCGGGATGGGCCTGACCGGGGTGATCACGGCCGCCACGCTGCGGCTGGTCCGGGTCCGCAGCGCGCTGGTCGAGGTCGGCTCGCACCGCGCGGCCGACCTGGACGCCGTGCTCGCCCTGCTCGACCCGGCACCGAACCGCTACGCGGTCGCCCGGGTGGACACCACGGCCGGCGGGCGGGCGCTCGGGCGCGGCATCGTCGACCTCGCCGACCACCGACCCGCCCCCGACCCGGCCGCCGAGCCGGACGGCCCGCGCTACGCATCACCGCGCGGCCCGCGGGCACCCCGGCTGCCGGTCGGCGTGGTCAGCCCGCTGACCGCGCGCGCCTTCAATGGGCTCTGGTACCACCGCGCGCCCCGCCAGGCCCAGACCCTGCAGGACCTGTCGACCTTCTTCCACCGGCTGGACGCCGTACGGGACTGGAACCGGGCGCTCGGGCCGGCCGGGTTCCTGCAGTACCAGTTCGTGGTGCCACCGGCGGCGCACGGCGTGGTCGCCGAGGTGTTGCAGGCGCTCCGCCGGGCCGGCGCCGCGCCGTTCCTGGGGACGCTGGAGCGCTTCGGCCCGGCGAGCGGCGGCCCGCTCTCGTTCCCGATGCCCGGCTGGTCGCTCGCGGTGGACATGCCGGCCGACAGCCCCGGGCTCGGCGGCGTGCTCGACGACCTCGACCAGCGGGTCGCGGAGGCCGGCGGGCGGGTCTACCTGGCCAAGGACGCCCGGCTGGGCCGGACCGCGTTCGAGGCGATGTACGGCTCGTTGGAGGAGTGGCGGTCGACCCGCGCGCGACTCGACCCGGCCGGGCTGATCCGGTCGGACCTGGGACGGAGACTGGGCCTGTGCTGAAGAAGACGAAGTTCCCCACCCCGCCGGGGCGCCCCGCGCGGATCCTCCTCCTCGGCGGGACCAGCGAGATCGGCCTGGAGATCCTGCTCGCCCTCCGGGCCCCGAGCGACACCGAGGTGGTCCTGGCCGGCCGGGACGAGCAGCGCACCACCCGAGCCGCCGCGGCGCTCCCCTACCGGGTGCGGACCAGCCACTTCGACGCCGTCGAAGTGGACACCCACCAGGCCATCGTGGACGAGCTGTTCGCCGACGGGCCGATCGACCTGGTGATCTCGGCGGCCGGGATCCTGGTCCCGCAGGAGCTCCTCGACGAGGACCCGCTGCAGGCCGCCCAGCTGCTCGACACCAACCTGACCGGCCAGGTGACCGCCCTGCTGGCCGCGGCCCGCCACCTGCGTGCCCAGGGCCACGGCACGGTCGTGATCCTCTCCGCGGTGGCCGCCGTCCGCCCGCGCCGCGCCAACTACGTCTACGGCGCGGCCAAGGCCGGCCTGGACGCCTTCGCCCGCGGCCTCTCCGACGCCCTGCACGGCAGTGGCGTCCGGGTCCTCCTGGTCCGCCCGGGCTTCGTGATCGGCCGGATGACGGCTGGCATGCCCCCGGCCCCGGCCGCCACCACACCCCCGGCGGTGGGCGCGGTCGTCGCCGCCGCCCTGTCCAGCACGGCATCGGTGGTCTGGATCCCCCGTCGCCTCGCCCTCCTGGCCCAGGCGCTGCGCCTGATCCCCCGCCCCCTCTGGCGCCGCCTGCGGCGCTGACCCGGACACCCCTCCTTGCTCGTCCGCACTCCCGGCACCGACGAATAGTGCGGGGAATGCGGGCGGATATCGGGGCGAAAGGCGAGCGCGGCAGATTCTCCCCGACCACGTACGCACGTACGCACCGGGCCGGCGCGGCCGGGCGGTGGGACGGGAGGAATGGCGTGACGCAGGATGCGGGGCCTCCGGTGGGGGCGAGGGGATTGCGGATCTGTGTGTTCTGCGGAGCCCGGTCCGGGGAGCGGGCCGGGATCACCGAGGCGGCCCGGGAGGTCGGGCGGCTGATCGGGGAGCGCGGGCACCGGTTGGTGTACGGCGGGGGCGGCTCCGGGCTGATGGGCGAGGTCGCCTGGGCCGCCGCCAAGAGCGGCGCGCCGATCACCGGGTACACCCCGCGCTTCCTCTACGAGCGTGAACTCGCCATCGCCGCACCGGATCGGGAGCTGCACCTCACCGACGACATGTTCGAGCGCAAGCGGCTGATGATCGAGCACGCCGACGCCTTACTTCCACCAGTTCGCCGACCTCGCCGAGGACGGCACACTCTCCCTCGGCGGGTCGGGGTCCGAGCCGCTGGGCGGGGTGTCCCGGACCCACTTCCCGCTGGTCACCGCGATCAGCCGGGAGCCCGGAGGGGCCGGACTGCGACTCGAACTCGAATACGACGCCCGTGAGTTGAGCGCCGAGCAGGTGACCCTGCTGCGCGGTTACTACCTGCGCGCGCTGACCGCCATCGCGACCGACCCGCAGGCCCGCCACCGCGAGGCGTCGCTGCTGGGCGCGGCCGAACAGGCCCTGCTGGCCTCCTGGAACGACAACCCGACCGTGGTTCCGGCCGTCCCGGTCCACCAGCTGATCGAGCGGCGTGCCGCCGAGACGCCGGACGCCGTCGCCGTGCTCCTCGCCGACCAGTCGGTCAGCTACCGCGAACTCAACGCCCGGGCCAACCGGTTGGCCCACCGCCTGCGCGAACTCGGCGCCAGACCCGAGGAGTTCGTGGGCGTCTGCCTGGAACGCTCGGTGGAGCTGGTGGTCGGGCTGCTCGCGGTGCTCAAGTCGGGCGCCGCCTACGTCCCGATGGACGCCTCGTTCCCGACCGAGCGACTGGAGTTCATGCTCCGGGAGACCGGTGCCCGACTGCTGCTGACCGGGGACGGCACCTCCGAGCGGATGCCGGCCGGCCCCTGGCAGGCGCTCAACCTCGACGACTCCTGGTCCGGCTGGCCCGAGAAGGATCCCGAGCCGCTGGCCGGTCCCGACAACGCCTGCTACGTCATCTTCACCTCCGGCTCCACCGGCCGGCCCAAGGGCGTGGTCGCCCGGCACCGCAACGTCACCGAACTCCTCCACGGCGGCGACTGCCTGGCGCTGCGCCCGGACGACACGCTGCTGCACATCGCGCTGATCTCCTTCGACGTCTCCACCTACGAGCTGTGGGCGCCGCTGGCCGCCGGGGCCCGGCTGGTGGTCGCGCCGCCCGTCCAGTACACGCCGGGCGACCTCGCCGGCCGGGTAGCCCGGTACGGGGTGACCGTGCTGCACGCCACCGCCTCGCTCTTCGCCCTGCTGGTGGAGCACGAGCCGCGGCTCTTCGAGGGCCTGCGCCGGCTGCTCACCGGATCGGAGACCGTCTCGCCCCGGCACACCGCCGAAATCCTGTCCCGCCACCCGGAGTTGGAAGTGGTGAACTGCTGGGGGCCGACCGAGACCACCACCTTCTCGGTCTGCGGGACCTACACCCGCGACACGCTGCCACCCGCGACACGCTGCCCGACGGCCCACTGCCGCTCGGCGAGCCACTGGCCAACACCGAGGTCCTGGTGCTGGACGAGCGTGGGCTGCCGGTCCCGCTGGGCACCCCCGGCGAGCTGCACGTGGCCGGCCCGTGCCTGGCCCGCGGCTACCTCGGCAACCCCGAGCTGACCGCCGACCGCTTCGCCCCGCACCCGTACGCGCCGGGCACCCGGCTCTACCGCACCGGCGACCGCGGCCGCTGGTCGGTCGACGGCCATGTGGAGTTCCTCGGCCGGGTCGACCACATGGTCAAAGTGCGCGGCTACCGGATCGAACTCGGCGAGATCGAGGCCGCGTTGGAGCGCTCGCCGGAGGTCCAGCGGGCGGTCGCGCTGACCGCCCCCGGGCCGGACGGGGTCACCGAGCTGCGCGCCTACGCCGCCGCGGCGGTCGGGCAGCAGCCGGACACCGCGAGCCTGGTCGGCCTGGCCTCCCTCGCCGACCCGCTGAGCGGCGTGCTGGTCGACCGACTCTCCCGGCACCGGGTGCTGATCGTCGTCAACGTACTGACCGGGCTGGTGGTCTCGGCGCTCTTCCTGGTCCACAGCGCCGGCCAGGCCTGGCTGCTCTTCGCCGTCACCCTGCTCTACGGCGGCTCGATGAACATGATCGGCGGCGCCAAGTCCGCCCTGCTGACCGATCCGGTCGACGACGAGGCGCTGGGGCACGCCAACGCCGGGATGCAGACCACCGCGACCAGCCTGCGCCTGCTCGCCCCGCTGACCGGCGCCGGGCTGTTCACCCTGGTCGGCGCGCACGCCGTGGTCCTGCTGGACGTGCTGACCTTCGTCGCCGCCGTTCTCTGCCTCGCGTTCATCAGGGTGGACGAGACCCCGCCCGAGCCGCGCACGGGCTCGTTCCGCCAGGAGGTCACGGCCGGCTTCGGATACGTCCGCCGCTCGCCGGTGCTGTCCCGGATGATCGGCGCCGCCGCGCTCGCCTTCCTGGTGCTCGGGCTCTACGAGAGCCTCCCGTTCGCGCTGATCGACGGGCTGCACGGCAAGCCCTCGCTGTTCGGCGTGCTCACCTGCGTGCAGGGAGTGGGTGCGGTGGCCGGCGGGTTCGCGGTGGCCAGGGCGATGGCGCGGCTCGGCGAACCGCGCGCGCTGGCGGCCGGGATCGGCCTGATGGCACTGGCCACCGCGCTGCTGCTGGTCCGTTCGCTGCCCGTGGTCCTGGTCGGCTTCGTCGTGATGGGGCTGAGCCTGCCGCTGATCGGGGTCTCCTACTCGACCGCGATCCAACGGTACGCTCCGGGGCGGCTGTTGGGCCGGGTCTTCTCCGCCGGCGAACTGCTGGTCGGCGGCTCGCAGACCGCGTCGGTGGCGGTGGGCGCGCTGCTGATCGCCCACGTGGACTACCGGTTCTTCCTGGTGGCGATCACCGTGGTGCTGCTGCCGGTGGGTTCGGCGCTGGCGGCCCGCCCCCCGCGCGGCGAACTGCCCAGCGAGGAAGCCGAGTTGTCGGAGCCCACCGGGGAGGCGACGGCCGCCGCACACCCCTGACGCGACACCACACCCACCTCGGCGGGCAGCGGCCCGAGCCACACCGCCGTCACGGCGCTGATGTAGCGTGCCCCGCAGCCGTCCGCCGGCACCACCAGCTGCGGCCCCGCCTCGTCCAGCGGCCGGCCGTCGATGCTGGTGGCGAGCGGGATCCGCTGCCCGCCGAAGTCCGGGTCGATCTCGGCCCAGGAGAGCACCGCCCGGTGTCCGTCCGCCCCGGTGACGGCGAGCAGGTGGCCGAGCCGCCGCTTGCGTCCCGCGAAGTCGATCCGCGGCCGTGCCGCGCGCAGCACGGCCCACAGCAGCGGACCCTCGAAGCCGTGGTGCTGCGCGCCCTGACTGAGGCAGTCGAAGGTCACCGCCACTCGCTCCGCCGGCAGCTCGCGCAGCTGCGGCACCGTCAACTCGGCGGGCGCGGCGAGGTCTCCGTGCAGGCGGACGGTGGCAGGGGTGGCGGGTGGTCTCATCGTCGCGCTCCTCCCGGCCCGCGCCCTGCGGCCCGGGAAGGTGGTACCCGGGCGCCGTGAGGCCACACGCAGCTGCCAGCCTGAGATCATCTCTTCAGTCGCAGCTGCAAGCTGGGAGACGCCCTTCCCCTCGTATGCCCAGCACCCTCGAAAGCGCCCTGCCCCCCGGACGCGGGCGGCGCGGCGCTCGGGTGAATCATGATCGGCGGCCGGTCCGGACCCCGGGCCGGCCGCCGATCAACGACGATCACACCGCGAGGGTCCCATGCACTCCCTGTTCTCCGGCTTCATACCGATCTGGGTGCTCACCGCGGCCGGCTACCTGGTCGGCCGCGCCGGGTTGCTCGGCGAACAGGCGGAGGCGGTGCTCGGCCGCTTCGTCTTCCACGTCGCCATGCCCGCCTCGCTCTTCGCGATGCTGGAGGAGTCCCCGCTGGGCGCCTTCGGGAACAGCTCGATGATCGCCTTCGCGGCGGGCACGGCGCTGACCTCGCTGCTGGGCGCGCTGGCCGCGCGGCGGCTGTTCGGGCGTGGACCCGCCGACCAGGCGATCGCCGCGATGGCCGCCGGCTACGTCAACTCCGCCAACCTGGGCATCCCGGTGGCGGTCCAGGTGCTCGGCGACGCGTCGTTCATCGTGCCGGTGCTGCTCTTCCAGGTGCTGCTGGTGAGCCCGGCCGTGCTCGCCGTCCTGGACTCCGCCACCGCCACGAGCGGCGGCGGAGCACGCACCGCCCTCGGCCGGATGGTGCTGCTGCCGGTGCGCAACCCGATCATCATGGCGGCGGCGCTCGGCTGCCTGGCCTCGGCCACCGGCTTCCGGCTGCCCGGCGCGCTGGACCACTCCTGCCAGTTGCTCGGCGGCGCCGCCGTGCCCACCGCCCTGGTCACCCTGGGCCTGTCGCTGCACGGCCGGCGACCCGCCACCGGCACCAACGGGCGCGCCGAGGTGGGCCTGCAGGTAGTCCTCAAGACGCTGGTCCAGCCGCTGGTCGCGTACGCCGTCGGCGCGCTGCTGCTCGGGCTGCCCACGCACCAGTTGCTCGCGGTGGTGATCTGTTCGGCCCTGCCGACCGCGCAGAACGTCTACATCTACGCCCAGCAGTACCGCCTGGACACCGCGCTGGCCCGCGACTCGGTGCTGATCTCGACGCTGGTCTCGATGGCCACCCTGTCCGGCATCGCCTGGGCCCTCGGCGGCAAGGGCTGAGCCCTCAGCCCGCCGGCGCCGGATCCGTCGCGAACTCCGCGCGGACCCGGCGGCGGATCTCGGCGACCTCCGGCGAGCGGGTGAACGCCTCGGTCACCGTGAGCAGCCAGTCCGCCTCGGCGTCCACCGTCCCCGGCACCGGCCGCGGCGCGCCGCCCCCGGCCCGCCCGCCGAGCCGGCGCCGTCCGCTGCCCCGTGCCTCCAACGCCGCCGCCAACAGCGCGGCCTCCTCCAGCGCGTCGTACGACACCGCACCGTGCGACGTCGCGCCGGACGCCCCGCCGCCACCCGCCAGTTCGGCCACCCATCCGGGAACCGCCGGGTGGAAGCACGGCCGCAGCGCCAGATGCGCGTCCCGGATCTCGATGATCCGCCGGTACAACGCGAACTCCGCCCGGCGCAGCTCCGGCCCCCGCCCGCCGTCCGGCTCGGCCAGCTCGATCTCCGGCACCGCCCGGCGCAGCGCCGACCAGAGCGGCTCCAACGCCCGGTGGCGCCGCCGGGCCCGCAGCCAGCGGACCGGCGCGGTCAGCGGACCGGCCCAGGCCGCCCCGCCCCAGGCGCTCACCGTGGCGCCGCCGACCGCCAGCGCGGCGCAGAGCGCGCCGAGTGCGGTGGACGGCAGGTCCTCGCCGCTGCCCTGTCGGCCGGCGCGCAGCATGTCCAGGACGTCGTCCAGCCCCCACAGCGTCCACGCCACCGCGACCAGGTCCGCCAGCAGCATCAGCACCAGTCCGGCCCGCAGCAGCCCGGGCGCGGCCCGGCGGATCCGCTCGGTCAGCACCGCGCCGAACGCCAGCACGCAGCGCAGCGAGTAGCCGACGAACAGCACGTCATATCCCCCCAGCGGCCAGCGCCGAGCCCCCGGCGCGACCGTGAAGGAGCCCACCAGGACCGGGTGGGCCGCCGCGAAGAGCAGCCCGCAGGCCAGCTGCACCACGACCGCCTCGATCAGGGCCGGGCGCAGCAGCAGGCGCTCGTCGGACTCCCGCAGCGCGGAGACCAGCAGCAGGAGCATGCCGAGCGCCCCGATCCGCACGCCGTCGCCGAGCAGCATGGCGAGCTCGCGGCCGGCACCGAGACGACTCACCGCGGCCAGCGTGGCGGGCGTCAGCATCACCAGCCAGACGCCCAGGCCGAGCGCGGCCGCGGTGGCGTAGCGCTGCACCCGGTCGGCCTGGTGGGTCCGGACGGCCCGGAAGCGGTGCAGCGCGAAGCCGAGGAAGACCGCGGCGGCGAGGTACCCGGCGAGGTCAGCCACGCCCCGCGCCCCCGTCACGCGCCCCACCGGAAACCCCGAACACCGACTCCATCCAGGACCGCGGCGCCGGTCCACCCGCTCCCGGCGCGGCCCGCCGGGTGGCGTCGGAGAGGATCAGCGAGGCCACCAACTCGGCCTCCCGCTCCTGGGGTTCGGTGTAGACGGCGCGGCCCAGCACCCGTCGCATCAGCGCGGCCGGCAGGTGGGGCAGCAGCACCTCGGCCGCCGCCGAGGCCGCCGCCGAGGTCTCGTGGTGCCCGCAGACCAGGTGGGCGGCCTCGTGCAGCAGGATGTGCTGCTGGTGCAGCGCCGTGGTGTCGGCGGAGTAGAGGATGCAGTCGGCCTCGTCGGTGGTGACCAGCAGCCCGCACGGGATGTTCGGCCGGGCGGTCACCGGGATCAACCGGATCGGCCGGCCGCGCCGTTCGGCGAGCCGGGCCACGAACACCGCGGCGTCGAAGGGGTGCGGCAGATCGAGGGCGTCGACGATCCGCCGACATCGCCGCCAGAGCCGCCGTCGCTCCCGCTCGGTGCCCCCGCCAGAGCCGCCGTCACCGTCGCGCCGCACCCGAGTCCCTCCCGCCGTCGCCCGGGCCGGTTGCCGGCGAGCGCCCGCAGCCACCCGGGGAGGTGATCAGCCGTTCGTGGGCGGCGGGGTGCCGCCGTTCTCCCGCCGGGCGATCACGTCGATCAGGTCGCTGACCGTGCCGACCCCCTCCGGCGAGAGGTTGACCGCGCGCAGCGCCATGCTGCGCACCCCGGCGTCGCGCAGCGCGCCGAGCAGCTCGAGCTCCTGGGTGATCGCGGCACCCTGCTCGTCGTCGAAGAAGTAGGCGACCGGGACCTGGAAGAACTGTGCCAGCGCCTCCAGGTGACGCTTGGTCGGATTGTCCCGCCGTCCGGTGCGCAGCTGCCACAGGTAGGTGGCCGAGAAGGTCTCGCCGGTCGCCTCCCGGCAGGCCTTGGCGACCTCCTCGTGGCTGTACTGGTCGCGGTTGGGCCGGCGCACGACGCGGAACAGCCCGTCGATCTTCTCCGCCAGCGTGGACGCCGCGGCCTCCGGCTCCGCCATGTCGCACCTCCCTACCCCGACGCCTCGCACCTAGCACGCGTGGACTGTCTTTTCCGTGCCGTTCATCCTAGTTGCCCCAACTGCTCATTGTCAGCCGTCCGTGGTCCGCTGCCCTTGTCAAGGCTGGACGAAATGGGTTATATGGCCCTAATGGATGGATAAGTGCGGCCCGGCGGAGCGGCACGGTCGCCTCCCGGCAGCGGAGCCCGCGCGGCCCGCCCACCGACCGCCCAGGGCGGAAGGGTGCACCACCATGATCACTGAACTGGCCGTCGAGCACGTCGAGTTCACCTGCGGGCACTGCTGGCACCAGTGGGCCGCCGACTACGACGTGCAGCACTACCGAGACGAGGACGGCAGGGACTGGGAGAACTACTCCCGGGCCGGCATCCCCGCCTCCTCCCCGTACTCGACGGACGGCGCCCCCGCCTGCCCCGAGTGCCACCGGCACTGGGTCGGCCACCTCACCGAACGCCACCTGCTGCCGCTGCCCACCGGCCAGGCCGAGACCGTCGACCCGGTCCACTCGCACGCACCCTGGCAGGGCTGACCGGACCGGGCCACCGCCCTCAGGCCCCCACCGTCTCGCCCAGCTCCTCCTCCTCGGCCGCCTCGGCCCGGGCCCGCCCGGCCTCGTCGGCCCGCTCGGCCGTCCACCGGTGCCCGGCCGCGTGCGCCGGAGTCCGCCGCGGCCGCTCGTACCAACCGGCCGCACCGAGTGCCAGGACGCCCACCACCAGCCAGAGCAGCAGCGCGACCACCCGACCGCCGAGCCCGGCCCCGCCCCCGAAGTAGAGGATGTCGCGGGCGCCCTCGACGAAGCCGGCACCATTCCAGAACCCGTGCAGCGCACCGAAGAAACCGTTCTGCAGATCGGGCCGGAAGACCCCGCCCGAGCTGGTGAAGTTGAGCATCACGAAGAGCACCATCAGGGTCAGCGTGGTCCACCGCTTGAGGAAGGTGTGCAGCCCGGTCCCGATCGCGATGATGCCCGCCGAGTAGAGCCAGGCCAGCGCCCAGATCGCCACCCGATGGTGGTCGACCACGTGGAAGACCGGGCCGGCCGTCACGATGCCGATCACGCTGACCACCAGCGAGGTGGCCAGGCCCACCAGCGCCCGCACCCGGACGCCGACCACCGCGCCGGCCGTGCCGATCACCGCGACACTGCCGTACGAGCCGATGCTCAACGCCACCAGCAGGAAGAAGAGCCCCTGGCCGGTCGGGTCACCGGGAACCGGAGGCGCCAGGTCGGTGACCTCCAGCGGCACGCCCTGCTGGTCGGTGACCATCCGGAAGGCCTGCTCGGCGGCGGCGGCCGAGGTGCTGGACCCGGCCGTGGCGACCAGCAGCTCCGGGTGCCGGGCGTCCGGCACGAAGGCGCCGACCAGGTCGCGGTCGCGCAGCTGCTGGGCGGCGGCGTCCCGGTCGGACAGTTCGCCGACGTCCAGCGCCGAGCCGGCCTTGGCCTGGACGGCCTCGGCCAGGCCGCGTGCCTGCGGCGTGGTGCCGACCACGGCGACCTTGAGGTGGTGCGGGGTGGGCTGGTGGAACGCGCCCTGGTAGGCGAGCGCCATGCCCAGGCACATCAGCAGCGGGGTGAGCAGATGGACGGCGATGTGCCGGAGCGCGTGGCGCAGCTCGGGCGCGGATCCCTGGTCGGCGGTCATGGTGCGGGTGGTCCTTTCGCGCTAGGTTGCTAAATACAACCTATCTAGATGCACTATACAACCAAGGCCGAACGCGACATTCCCTCCCCGAACGAACGGCCCCTACGGCACCACGGTGACCGGCCACCGCCCGGCCCGGACCAGCCGCACCGCGAGCGAGCCGACCAGCCGGTGCCCGCGCTGCTCGGAGGCGCCGACCACCAGCGCGTCCGCCCGCACCTCGTCGGCGAACCGGGTGATCTCGGTGTACGGGTCGCCCGTGCGGGTCACGAAGGTGATCGCCATCCCGCGCTCCCGGGCCGACTGGTCGATCAGCTCCCGCAGCTCCGCGGTGGTCTGCTCGGTGCCCTCCCGGACCGCGACCACGGCCGCCGCGCTGGCCCCCGCCAGCACGCCGACGGTCGCCACGTACACCGCCAGCAGCCGGCTGCCCTGCCGGCGGGCCAGCCCGGCCGCGTACGCGCAGGCGCGCAGTGAGGTGACCGTGCCGTCCACCGCGACCACGATGGTGGTCGGGCCGTCCGTGCCGAGTTCGAAGGAGTTCGCCGTTGCCGCCATGCCTCCAGTATCCCGGGCCCGGCCGCCGCCGGCCGACCGACCCCGGCGGCTTTCCGGCGAGTTGGCGCAGCTGATCTGATGATCCATAAGATGCGGGCCGTGATCATCAACCGACGAACGGCACTGCGGCTCTCCCGGCTGCTCGCCGCCCTGGCGGTCACCGGTGCCTCGCTGCTCGGCGGGTATCCGGCGCTGGCCGACGAACCAGCCGGTGGCCCACCGCCCGCCGCCTCCTCCGAACCCCCCAAGGTCGACCTGATCCTGGACGACAGCGGGTCCATGCGGACCGCCGACGTCCAGGGCCGCAGCCGGATCTCGGTCGCCCAGCAGTCGCTGGACGAGGTGGTGGACGCCCTACCGGACCAGACCGAGTTCGGCATCCGGGTGCTCGGCGCCACCTACCCCGGCAACGACAAGAGCATCGGCTGCCAGGACACCCAGGCGCTCTACCCGGTCGGCCACACCGACAAGGTCCAGGCGAAGACCGCGGTGGCCACCCTGCGGCCGACCGGCTGGACACCGATCGGCCTGGCGCTGCGCGACGCCGCCCAGGACCTCGGCCCCGGGCAGACCACCCGCCGGATCGTGCTGATCACCGACGGCGAGGACGACTGCGCCCCGCCCGACCCCTGTGACGTGGCCCGCCAGCTGGCCGCCCAGGGCATCCACCTGGTGATCGACACGCTCGGCCTGGCCCACGACGACCAGGTCCGCGACCAGCTGCTCTGCATCGCCAACGCGACCGGCGGCACCTACACCGACGTCTACACCCAGGACCAGCTCAGCCAGCGACTGAAGCAGATCGTCGGCCGGGCCACCACCACTTACCAGGACACCCCGGCCCTGGCCACCGGCACCGACCAGTGCGCCACCGCGCCGCTGCTCGCCCCCGGCGTCTACGACGACCGGGAGAAGTTCTCCGAGCACCGGTACTACCGGGTGCCGGTCAGGCCGGGCCAGGAGCTGCGCGCCTCGGTGAGCGTCTCGCTGGACCGCGCGGTGGCGCCCGACTACGGCGTGCTGCTGCAGGCCACCGACCCCACCGGCCAGGAGCTGGTGCGCGGGACGGACGCCGGCAGCGGGCGCACCGACGTGATCTCCACCGGCCTGCGCTGGGCCGCGAACGGCGCGCCCACCGCTGCGGCCACGACCGGTGGTGACGTCTGCCTGGTGGTCAGCAGCTCGCTCTCCCCCCAACCGGGCGTGGCGACCGACCCCGGGCTGCCGCTGGAGCTGACCGTGGACGTCACCAAGGCCTCGCCCGCCCCCGCCGGCCCCGCGCTGGGTCTGGGCCGCGGCTGGGTGCTGCTGCTGGTACTGACCGGCGCCGGCCTGCTGGCCGGGCTGCTGTTCGGCTGGATCGCACGCTGGCGGATCGCCGTCTGGCAGGAGGACTGACCATGCACCGGCACCTCCGTACCGGCCTGACCGCGCTCGCCGGCGGCCTGCTGACGCTCGGCCCGGCCACCGCGGCCTGGGCCGACGCGGCCCCTTCCGCATCCCCCTCCCCCTCGGCCGGCGGCATCGCTCCGGCGACCACCGCGGGGACGTCCTTCCTGACCGCCACCAACCTGGCCCCCGGCCAGGACGCCACGGTCGCCGCCTCCACCGGCGACTACCTCTACTGGGGCTTCGGCGCCTCCGAGGGGCAGACCCCGACCGCCACCCTGACGGTCACCCTGCCGCCCGCCGCCGACCGGCACGGCCCGCAGACCTGGACGGTCGAGCTGCTCGACGGCCTGCGCCGTCGCCAGGCCTGCACCGCGGGCACCCAGATCGCCACCGCCGCGCCCACCGCGCCGAGCGTCACGGTCAGCTGCACGCTGCGGCAGATCCGGTCCTGGGCCGAGCCCTGGTCCGGCGACCCGCTGCCGGGCACGTACTACGTCAAGCTGTCCGCCACCGACGCGCCGCAGCAGGACCTCGGCCTGCCCACCACCGCGCAGCTGCACATCAGCAGCACCGGCGACGCGGACGACGCCCAGCCGGAGGGCGGCGCGCTGAAGGCACCGCTGGTCCCGCCGGTGCACGCCGGAGTGACCCTGGCGCCGGACGCGACCGCGCTGCCGAGCGCCACGCCGAGCCCGGGTACCGGTGCGGTGGCCGCCACCCCGGCGGGCCGGGTGGCGCACTGGTACTCCGACTGGTTCTCGCAGTGGAACAGCCGCTGGGGCTGGACCCTGGCCGGCGGGGTGCTGGCCGCGCTGGCCGGCGTGGGCGGCTTCACGCTCACCCGCCACCCGCGCGGTGGGCGCCCGGGCGCCTACCGTCCGGGCGCGGTGCCCCGGCCCGCGGGCGCCGAGCGGTACGCCCCGGACCAGCTCTAGGGCGGCGGGTGCCGTCCGGACCGGGTGGTCCGGACGGCACCCGCCGCGCGTGCGAAGATGGCTGGGCGGGGTGATCTCTCCTCCGAGCGGGTTCCCTAGCCATGCAGGCAGACGAACGGCACGAGGACAGCCTGGACGCCCGTCGCGGCGCGGCGGACGCCTGGCCCGGCCGTGCCGCTCCCGAGTCCCCGGCCCGACGCGGCGACGGCCTGCTGCGGATCCCGATCGCCACCGCCCTGATCGAGCGCGACGGGCGCATCCTGCACTGGAGCGCCGACGCCGAGGAGCTCCTCGGCTACTCCGCGGACCAGGCGATCGGCCGCCAGGCCGCGCAGCTGCTGATCGCCCCGGAGCAGCGCCCGCAGGTGCTGGAGCTCTTCGACCAGATCCTGCGCGGGCGGGCCTGGTCGGGGGTCTTCCCGGTCCGCCACCGGTCCGGCCACCACGTCAACCTGGAGTTCCGCACCCACCCGGTGATCGGCCCCGACGGCCACCCGCTGGTGCTCGCGCTGGCCTCCGACGTCACGTCGGTCCGCCGGATCCAGTCCGACCTCGCCCTGCTGGACGGTTTCTTCACCCAGGCCCCGGTGGGCATGGCGGTCTACGACAACGACCTGCGGTTCGTTCGGCTCAACGAGGCGCTGGCCAGGATCAACGGACTGTCGATCGCCGCCCACCTGGGCCGTCGGCTCAGCGAGGTGCTGCCGGGGATCAACGGCGCGGAGATCGAGGCGGTGATGCGGCACGTGCTGGAGACCGGCGAGCCGGTGGTCGACGCCCGCTCCCACGGCCGCACGCCCGGTGACCCGACCCGCGACCACGCCTGGTCCGCCTCGTACTTCCGGCTGGAGGACCCGCCGGGTGTGGTGCACGGGGTCAGCTCGACCATCGTCGACGTCAGCGAGCGGTTTCGGGCCGAGTCGCGGGCGGCCAGGGCCAGCGAGCGGCTCGCTCTGCTGGCGGACGCCACCGCCTCCATCGGGACCACCCTCGACCTGCGGCGCACCGCCCGGGAGCTGGCCGACGCGCTGGTGCCCCGGCTGGCCGACGTGGCCGGGGTGTTCGCGGTGGAGCGGCTGGTCAGCGGCGAGCAGGACGGCGGTGCGCGGGACGGCGGCCGGCCGGGTGACACGGTGCGGGTGCGGCGGCTCGCCGTGGTCAGCGCCGACCCGCTCTACCCGCTGGAGCACCTGCCGGTGGACGGCGTCTACGACCTCAGGTCCAACACCCCGTACGCCCGGGCGATGGCGGCCGGACAGACCGTGGTGGTGCCGTCCTGGGAGCTGCCGCCGCTGACCACCGGCCTGACCGGTCCGGCGCTGCGCACCTTCTGGGGTCGTCGCTCCCGCTCGGTGCGGATCACCCCGCTGGTGGCCCGCGGCACCGTACTCGGCATGGTGGTCTACGCCCGGCACGGCGGGCGCGAGCCCTTCGTCGAGGAGGACATCACGCTCGGCGAGGAGCTGGCCTCGCGGGCCGCGGTGGCGATCGACAACGCCCGCCTCTACACCCTGGAACGGGACGCCGCCAAGGCCCGCCAGCGGGCGCTGGAGGAGGCCCACTCCGCGCAGCAGCGCCTCGCGCTGCTGAACGAGGCCAGCACCCGGCTCGGCACCACCCTGGACCTGGCCCGCACCGCCGAGGAGCTGGTGGAGGTGGTGATCCCGCGGTTCGCCGACTTCGTCACGGTGGACCTGCTGGAGGCGGTGCTGGAGGGCGAGGAGATGCCGACCGTGCCGGCGTCCGGCTCGGCGACGCTCCGCGCGGTGGCGGTCGGCGAGGCGGCCCCGGGCGGGGTGCTGACCGGCGCGGCCGACGAGGTCGGCGGCACCAGCCAGTCCGCCCAGCTGTACGCGGAGAGCCTGCGCACCGGCCGCTCGATCCTGGTCGCCGAGGTGGACGAGGAGTCGCTGCGTCGGATCGTGGCCACCCCCGACCGGGTGCGGCCGGCCCTGGACGCCGGGATGCACTCGTACCTGATGGTCCCGTTGGTGGCCCGCGGCCGGGTACTGGGTGGCGCGGAGTTCATCCGGATCTCCACGCCGGAGCCGTTCGACGCCGCCGACCTGGCACTGGCCGAGGAGCTGGCCGCGCGGGCCGCGGTCTGCATGGACAACGCCCGGCTCTACCGCCGCGAGCGGGACACCGCGCTGACCCTGCAGCGCAGCCTGCTGCCGCAGGACGTGCACCACTCGCCCGGTCTGGAGATCGCCTACCGCTACCTGCCGAGCAGCGTGCTCAGCGAGGTCGGCGGCGACTGGTTCGACGTGGTGCCGCTCTCCTGCGGGCGGGTCGCACTGGTGGTCGGCGACGTCACCGGGCACGGTATCCGGGCTGCCGCGACCATGGGTCAACTGCGCACCGTGGCACGAACGTTGATCACTCTTGAGATGGAGCCGGCACGGGTCCTGCGGCGGCTGGACGAGGCCGCGGCGACGGCCGGCGAAGGCCAGTTCGCCACCTGCGTCTGCGTGGTGCTCGACCCGGTGGAACGGGTCTGCACAGCGGCCTGTGCCGGTCACCTCCCGCCGATCGCGAGCACCGCGGGTGGCGGCGTCGAACTGCTCGACCTGCCCTCGGGCGTGCCGCTCGGGGTGGGCGGAGTGCCGTTCGAGAACGTGGAGTTCACCCTCCCCGAGGACGGCCTGCTGGTGCTCTGCACGGACGGCCTGGTGGAGCGGCGCGACCGCGACCTGGACGCCGGCCTGGAGCTGCTCCGGCGTACCGTGGCCGACCGGCGCGGCACCCTGGAGGAGGCCTGCGACGCCGTGCTCGCCGACCTGGTCACCGGCACCCGGGAGGACGACATCGCGGTGATCATGGCGCGGACCCGCCCGCTCGGCCCCGACGTCATCGCCACCCTCGCGCTCAGCGGGGACCGCGCGCTGGTCGGCCATGCCCGCCGGTTCGTCCGCCGGGTCCTGGCCGGCTGGGGCCTGTCGCCGCTCACCGACCAGACCGAGCTGCTCACCAGCGAGCTGATCACCAACGCCCTGGTGCACGCCGGCGCCCCCACCCGGCTACGGCTGTTCCGCAACCGGGTGCTCACCGTCGAGGTCGCCGACGCGGACAGCCACGCGCCGCGGATGCGCCGGGCGCTGGAGGACGACGAGGGTGGCCGCGGCATGCAGCTGGTCAACGAGCTGGCGCACCGCTGGGGCAGCCGCGGCACCCGGAAGGGCAAGGTCGTCTGGTTCGAGCTGGAACTCCCGCTCGGTACCGTCTGAACCCGCTCTGGGTCCTCTGTCCGTTTTTGTCTCTCCGTCAGGTCGCCTGCTCCACAGGTGCGCTGAAGATCACGCACACCTTTGTGAAGATCCGCCACACCCGGCCTGAACTGCACTTGACCGAATATCGGACACTCTTCCGGGGCAATCGCCCGCGCGCGTGCCCCGTACCCCCTTGTCCAAACACCCGTCCATGCGCTGAAATGCGGGAGCTTGTCGGGACGGGTGTTCCAGAGGCATGCATGCGTCCGACCCCGGCACGTGTGCTCTGACACGCCCCCTGACGTCTTATCAGACGAAGGGATGTTCATGATCGGCTGGCGCAAACCGCAGCTAGCAGCCGTCACCCTCACCGCCGCCTCCCTGGTCCTGGCCTTCGGGACCAGTGCCAACGGCGCTCCGCTCCCCGCCCCGGGGCCCCTCGCGGCCACGGACAGCGGCGCTCCGAGCGCGGTGATCGTGATTATGAAGAACCAGCTCCCCAGCGCGCCGGCCGACGCCGGACACCTGAACGCGCGCAAGCAGCAGGCCGCCTCCTCGCAGGCCCCGCTGCTGGCCAAGGTCAAGGCCAACGGTGGCACCAACGTCAAGAGCTTCGTGGTCGGCAACGCCTTCTCGGCGACCGTCAGCCCGGCGCTGCGTGCCCAGCTCGCCGCCGACCCGGCGGTCGCCCAGGTGGTCCCGGACCAGACGGTCACCGTGACCCCGCCGAGCTCCGGCACCACCACCGCCACCGGTCCGGCGGCCGGCGCCAAGGCCGCCGCCGCCCCCGCCGACGCCAAGAAGGCGGACGACGCCCAGGACCCGGGCGCGATCTGCCCGAGCGACCCCTCCAAGCCCCTGCTGGAGCCCGAGGCGCTCTACTCGACGCACGACGCGAGCACCGCGGCCTCCCCCGGCGCGGACCAGATCGCCACCGGCAAGGGCGTCAAGGTCGCCTACATCGCGGACGGCCTCGACCCCAACGACCCGGACTTCATCCGGCCCGACGGCTCGCACGCGGTCGTCGACTACAAGGACTTCTCGGGTGACGGCTTCTTCGCGCCGAGCGGCGCGGCGGAGGCCTTCGGCGACGCCTCGGCGATGATCGCGCAGGGCCGGGAGAGCTACGACCTGTCGAAGTTCGTCAACCCGACCCACCCGCTGCCGGCCGGCTGCAACATCCGGATCCAGGGCATCTCGCCGGACGCCTCGCTGGTCGCGCTGAAGGCCGGTGGCACCACCTTCCCGAACTCGGCGATCCTGCAGTCGATCGACTACGCCGTCTCGGTGGCCCACGTCGACGTGCTGAACGAGTCGTTCGGCAGCAACGTGACCCCGGACAGCGGCGCGCACGACACCATCTCGCTCTTCAACGACGAGGCCGTCGCGGCCGGCGTGACCGTCACGGTCTCCAGCGGCGACGCGGGTATCAACGGGACCATCGGCACCCCGTCCACCGACCCCAAGGTGATCTCGGCCGGCGCCTCGACCGACAACCAGTCGTACGCCCAGACCGGTTACGCGGCCGCCCAGTTCTCCAACGGGACCTGGGACAACAACCGCATCTCGGCGCTCTCCTCGGGCGGCTTCACCCAGGGCGGCAAGACCGTCGACCTGGTGGCCCCGGGTGAGTCCGACTGGGCGCTCTGCTCGGCGGACATCAGCATCTACACCGAGTGCACCAACTTCAACGGCCAGGGCAGCCCGATCCAGCCCTTCGGCGGTACCAGCCAGGCCGCGCCGCTGACCGCGGGTGCGGCGGCCGACGTGATCCAGGCCTACCGTGACGGGCACCACGGCGCCTCGCCGACCCCGGCCCTGGTCAAGGCGTTCCTCACCGGCACCGCCACCGACCTCGGCCTGCCCGCCCAGGAGCAGGGCGCCGGTCTGCTGGACGTCCGGGCCGCCGTCGAGGCCGCCCGTGGCTACCAGGCCCCGGCCCAGAACAGCTCCACCGTCGCGGTCACCAGCGGCCAGGTGGACATCACCGGCACGCCGGGCTCGACCCACACCGCGGACGTCACGGTGGCCAACACCAGCAGCAGCCCGCAGACCGTCAGCGGTGCCACCCGCACCTTCGCCCCGCTGTCGGACGCGCAGCAGACCGTGCCGCTGAACTCGTCCACCGACCCGCAGTTCCCGTACGCGACCAACGGCGCGCCCTGGGTGCACCACGACGTCACGTTCACCGTCCCGGCCGGCGCCGACCGGCTCGCCGCGTCGATAGCGTGGCAGGGCAAGGCGCAGCAGTCGGGCAGCAACACGGTCACCCCGGTGGTCCGGCTCACCCTGCTCGACCCGTCCGGCAAGTTCGAGACCAACACCCGTCCGCAGGGCGGCGCGGTCTCGGCCAACTTCGGCATCGTGGACGTCCCGCACCCGGTCGCCGGCCAGTGGAAGGCGATCTTCTACACCCCGGCCGGCACCGACGGCTTCACCGGCCCGGTCCTGTTCGACACCTCGTTCCAGCGGGCGGTCCCGGCCGGTGCGGTGAGCCCGCAGGTCACCACGCTGGCGCCGGGTCAGAGCAAGACCCTGCACGTGCAGCTGACCACCCCGACCACCAGCGGCGACAGCTCCGAGTCGGTCACCATCGCCAGCTCGAACGGCCGCACCACCAGCGTGCCGGTCATCCTGCGCACCCTGGTTCCGGTCTCCGGTGACACCGGCAGCTTCACCGGCACCATCACCGGCGGCAACGCCCGTGACTCCTCCCCCGCGCAGAGCTTCACCTACGCCTTCGACGTGCCGAAGGGCCACAAGGACCTCCGGGTCGGCCTGACCCTCGGCCAGGACTCGAACGTGCTGCTGCAGGGCTCGCTGATCAGCCCGGACGGCACCCCGGTCGACATCGAGAGCAACGCGCTGCTCAACGCGCAGGGCGCGCTCACCGGCACCGCGGCCGGCGTCTCGGCCACCGCGATCAACCCGGCGGCCGGCCGCTGGCGCTTCGTGCTGGTGGTCGTCAACCCGGTCAGCGGCGCCGAGCTGAGCCAGCCGTTCAACGGCACCATCGGCCTGGACCAGGACCGCGCCGCGGCCCCCGGCCTGCCGAACAGCAGCAAGACCAAGCTGGCCGCCGGCAAGGCGACCACGGTGACGGTGTCCTACACCAACAACACCGGCGCGACCCAGGTGGTCCAGGCCGACGGCCGGCTGAACAGCAAGGTCGACCTGCCGCTGGTGCCGCAGGGCGCCTCCGGGACGGTCAACCTGCCGCTCAGCCCGACCTCGACCGTCCCCAGCTTCATCGTGCCCCCGGGCACCGACAAGCTGACCGCGGTCGCCGCGTCGAGCACCCCGGCGCAGCTGGAGATCAACGGCACGGCCGGTTCGCCCGACCTCTTCGGCAACCTGAAGCAGGCCCAGAACGGCTCGACCATCTCGGTCGCGCAGGACTCCAACGCGGGCGGCCAGCCGATCGTGTCGGGCTTCTGGAGCACCTACGTGCAGCAGATCGGCCCGTTCCCGAACTCGGGCGCGCCGGCCGGCACCTCCACCATCACCGCGACCGCGCACACCCTGGCGTTCGACCCGGCGCTGACCTCCAGCACCGGTGACCCGTTCGCCGCGGCGTTCAACGCCACCGCGCCGGCCGTCACCCCGGTGACCGTCCAGCCGGGTGCCACCGGCTCACTGCAGGTCACCATCACCCCGACCGGCGCCAAGGGCAGCACCGTCTCCGGCGTGCTGTACCTGGTCTCCGCGCCCGGTGGTGTGGTCACCGCGAACAACCAGATCGGTACCACCGGTTCCGTTCTGGCGGCGATCCCGTACAGCTACACCGTGAGCTGACGCCCGCCGTCGCACCGCGCCGAGGCCGCCCCGCTTGGGGCGGCCTCGGTCGCTTTTCCGGGCGCTGCCTATGCTCGTGGGCATGAACGACGCCGACCCCCCGCTCTCCCCCGCCCGCCGCAACCCGATCGGCGCGCACGTGCCGGTCGCCGGGCGCGGGCTGGTCGGCACCGGGCTGGCGTACGCGGAGCGGATCGGCGGCGAGGCGGTCCAGGTCTTCACCGCCAACCCGCGCGGCTGGGCCACCCCGCCCGGTGACCCGGCCCAGGACGCCGCGTTCCGGGCGGCCTGCGCCGAGCGGGCGGTCCCGGCCTACGTGCACGCGCCGTACCTGATCAACTTCGGCTCGGACAACGCCGAGACCCGCCGGCGCTCCACCGACTCGCTGCGCCATTCGCTGCTGCGCGGGCACGCGATCGGCGCGCTGGGCGTGGTGGTGCACACCGGCTCGGCGGTCGGCACCGCGCCGGACGGCGGCTCCCGTTACGCCGAGGCGATGGCCCAGGTGCGCGCCGACGTCCGGCCGCTGCTGGAGGAGCTGGACCGGCTCGGCGACGACGTGCCCTGGCTGCTGCTGGAGCCCACCGCCGGCCAGGGCCGCTCGCTCTGCTCCCGGCTGGAGCAACTCGCCGAGTACGCCGAGGCGCTGGACCACCACCCCCGGGTCGGGGTCTGCCTGGACACCTGCCACGCCTTCGCCGCCGGCCACGACCTGGCCGCGCCCGGCGGGGTGGCCGAGGCGCTGGACCTGCTGGAGACCGCGATCGGCCCGGGCCGGCTGCGGCTGATCCACGCCAACGACTCCAAGGACGTGGTCGGCGCCCGCAAGGACCGGCACGCCAACATCGGCGACGGCCACATCGGCGCCGACCCGTTCCGCGACCTCTTCGCCCACCCCGCCACCGCGGGCGTCCCGCTGATCCTGGAGACCCCGGACCGCAGCGCGGCCCCCGGCTTCGGCCACCGCTCCGACGTGACCCGTCTCAAGCAGCTCCGCGCGGAGGCGGCGGCCCGGCGCGGATGAACGTCCGCTTCCCGATGGACCGGGACCGCGAGGACGCCTGACGGTCGGCCCAAGGCCGGCCGGTTCCGCGGGACCGGCCGGCCGTGACCCGGGGCGGGCTCAGGCAGCCGGCTCGCCCAGCCGTCCGACCCGGCCCAGCGCCTCGATCTGGGCCTGCGGGACGTACGCCGGTGGCACCTCCCGCCCCCGGCCGACGTGGTTGAAGAGCAGGTTCAGCGTCACCGCCAGCAGGCAGCCGGCCGAGATGCCCGAGCTGAGGATGGTGGCGACCTGCTGCGGCAGGGCGTGGTAGATGCCCGGGTAGGCGATCGGGAAGATCCCGAAGGCCAGGCTCACCGCGACGATCACCGCGTTCGAGCCGACGCTCAGGTCGGCCCGGCCCAGCGTCCGGATGCCGGCCACCGCCACCGTGCCGAAGAGCACCACTCCGGCCCCGCCCAGCACCGGTTGCGGAACCAGCGCGACCAGACCACCGACCACCGGCAGCAGACCCATCACGACCAGCAGCCCGCCGCCGAGCGCGACCACGAACCGGCTGCGGATCCGGGTCAGCGCCACCAGGCCGATGTTCTGCGCGAAGGCCGAGCAGATGAAGGTGCCGAAGACCCCGCCGAGCGCGCTGGCCAGGCCGTCGGCCCGCAGGCCGCCGGCGATCGTCCGGGCGTCGGCCGGGCGCTCCACCACCTCGCCGAGCGCGATCATGTCGGCGGTGGACTCGGTCATCGACACCACCATCACCACCAGCATGGCGACGATCGAGGAGACCTCGAACCGCGGGGCGCCGAAGGCGAACGGGTGCGGCAGCTCGAAGACCGGCAGGCTGCGCAGGGTGTGGAAGTCCACCCGGCCCAGCGGGATCGCCACCAGCGTGCCGAGCAGCAGGCCGATCAGGATCGAGATCCGCTGCAGGAATCCGGTCAGGAAGCGGTTCAGCAAGAGCACGGTGAGCAGCGTGAAGGCGGCCAGCCCGAGGTTGACCGGCGAACCGTAGCTCTTCGAGGTCGCGTCACCGCCCTGCGCCCAGTTGCCCGCCACCGGAAGCAGCGAGACCCCGATCAGCGTGATCACCGTCCCGCTGACCACCGGCGGGAAGAACCTGACCAACCGGCAGAAGGCCGGTGCCAGCAGGAAGCAGCAGACCCCGGCGACCATGGTCGAGCCGAGGATCAGCGGCAGCGCGGCGCCCTTGCGGGCCGCCAGCACGGCCAGGATCGGCGAGACGGTCGCGAACGAGACGCCGTTGACGAACGGCAGCCGCGACCCGACCCGCCAGAACCCCAGGGTCTGCAGCAACGTGGCGATGCCCGCGACGAAGAGGGTGGCGGCGAGCAGCGTGGTCAGCTGGGCGGGCGTCAGGCCGGCCGCACCGCCGATGATCAGCGGTGGCGCGGCGACCCCGGCGTACATGCTGGCCACGTGCTGCAGCGCGACCGCGGCCATCCGGCCGGGTGGCAGCAGCTGGTCGACCGGGTGCGCGGGCTGCTCCGGGTCGTGACGGCGCATGGGTGGTCCTCCACATCTGACGCCACCTCGGCACTGAGACGGCGTCGGGCGGACGGCGGGCCGGCCCGGCCGACCGGGGCAGCCCACCGCTGGCGGCTTCGGGTCCGGGCACGACGACCGAAGTGCTGGGACGGTGCACGGTGACGCTGGGACGACCCTGGTGGGC
This sequence comes from Kitasatospora sp. NPDC024654, assembly GCF_055559155.1. Classification (NCBI taxonomy): domain Bacteria; kingdom Bacillati; phylum Actinomycetota; class Actinomycetes; order Kitasatosporales; family Streptomycetaceae; genus Kitasatospora; species Kitasatospora sp. NPDC024654. The sequence goes on along the minus strand of NZ_JBVHLF010000022.1, from coordinate 23,970 downwards.
GGCGGTGGGGGCCGCCCACCTCCGGCACCCGCGGCGAACGGGTCCGGTCCATGAGCTCCTGCTGGGCTGCTGCTGGGTGCTGCTGTGCGCACGACCTTGCCATCCGGGCACAGGGGATTCCGCATCTCGGAACAACAATTTCGTGTTGCAGGAAATCTAGAAACCCCGCCTCCCCTCGTCAAGAGATCCGGTTCCACAATCTGTAGACCGCTACACCCTTGGAGCTTCGTCCAAGCCCGGCGGACGAGCCGGCGGACGAGGCCGCCGAGCGGGCCGCCCTCCGCTAGGCCATCCCCATCGCGGCGTTGACCTCGGCCAGCGTGGCGTCGGCGATCTCGCGGGCCCGCTCGTTCCCGCGGGAGAGGACGGCACGCAGGTGGGCGCGGTCGGCGGCGAGCGCGGCACGGCGGGCCCGGAACGGGCGCAGGTGCTCGTTGACCGCCTCGGTGACCACCGCCTTAAGCCGACTGGCCCCCGCGTCGCCGATCTCGGCGGCCACCGTGTGCGGGTCGCGGCCCTGACAGAGCGCGGCCAGCAGCAGCAGCCTGGACACCTCCGGGCGACCGGCCGGGTCGTAGCGGATCCGGCGGTCGGCGTCGGTCTTGGCGCCGCGCAGCAGCCGGGCGGTCTCGTCCTCGTCCGCGCCGAGCGCGATGGCGTTGCCACGGCTCTTGCTCATCTTGCCGCCGTCCGTGCCGAGCAGCAGCGGGGCGGCCGAGAGGAGCGCCTCCGGGATCGGGAAGACCGGTGGACCGCCGTTGCCGTAGCGGGCGTTGAAGCGGCGGGCGATGGTCCGGGTGGCCTCCAGGTGGGGCAGCTGATCCTGGCCGACCGGGACGATCCCGGCCTTGCAGAACAGGATGTCGGCGGCCTGGTGCACCGGGTAGGTGAGCATCAGGCCGCTCACGCCGGCCTGTCGGGAGTGCGCGATCTCGTCCTTGACCGTCGGATTGCGGTGCAGTTCGGCCACGCTGACCAGGCTGAGGAAGGGCAGCAGCAGCTGGTTGAGGGCGGGCACCGCACTGTGCCGGAAGATCACGGTACGTTCCGGATCCAGCCCGAGGGCCAGGTAGTCGACCATCAACTCCTCGACGAAGAAAGGTAGTTGATCGGCCGTGTCGCGGTCGGTGAGCACCTGGTAGTCCGGGATCACGATGAACAGCTCGGCACCCTCGGACTGCAGCCGCAGGCGGTTCAGCAGGCTGCCGAAGTAGTGGCCGAGATGGAGGGGACCGGTCGGGCGGTCGCCGGTCAGCACCCGGGGCAGCTCCGCGGCGGTCCGGGGCACGGCGGGACGGGCGAGGGCGGTCCGGGCGGCGCGGGTGGCGTGCGACGGGGCCGGGTTGGGCAGCGTCATCGGGGCTTCTCCTCCGGTGTGGGTCGGCCGTCCGGCGGACCCGTGCAGTGGAGCAAGCAAGAGGGCCGTCCAACCGGACGGCCCAGGGCATGGGAAATGCGCAGCCGTCCTAGGACGGCCACCAGCTGAGCGGGAGCAGCAGAGTGCGCATGGGTCCCACTGTAACCGTTCAGGACGGCGTCCGACACCGTTCACCGGTTCGGCGGGCGGCACCCCTAGCCTGAGCGGCCGTCATATCACCAGAGCTGTGAGGAGATTCCGCGTGGACAGTGCCATCAACGGCGGTGCCGACCAGGGGAGTGACGCGAACGGCGTGAGCCGTCGCACCGCGCTGCGGCTGGCCGGGGTGGGCGGCGCGCTGACCGCGGCGCCGCTGCTGACCGCCGGCCCGGCGGACGCGGCGGACGGCGCCGGTGGCCAGGGCTCGCCACTGCTGCTCACCCGGCCGGAGGCACTCGGTGCCCCCGCCGTCGAGGGGCTGCACCTGACCTTCGGCGCCGACCCGTCCCGGGAGATGACCGCCTCCTGGACCACCGACGGCCCGGTGCGCAACCCCCGACTCCGACTCGGCTCGCTGGACGGCGGCTTCGGCCGGACCGTGGCCGCCGAGACCCGCACCTACACCGACGGCGTCAGCAACCGGACCGTCTACACCCACCACGCCCGGATGCGGAACCTCCACCCCGGCAGCTACTACACCTACGCGGCGCTGCACGACGGCGGCCGCCCGGACGCCGGCACCTTCCGCACCGCGACCCAGGGCCGGCAGGCCTTCACCTTCACCAGCTTCGGCGACCAGGCGGTGCCGGACACCACCTGGCAGCCGGACGGCAAGGGCGACTTCACGGTGGTGCCCAGCGGGATCGCCTCCCCCGCCTCGGCGGACATCGTGGCCGGGATCGAGCAGCTGGACCCGCTCTTCCACCTGCTGAACGGCGACCTCTGCTACGCCAACATCAGCCCGGACCGACTGCGCACCTGGCAGGGCTTCTTCGCCAACAACACCCGCTCGGCCCGCTACCGCCCGTGGATGCCGGCCGCGGGCAACCACGAGAACGAGAAGGCCAACGGACCGATCGGTTTCTCCGCCTTCCAGACCCGTTTCGACCTGCCCGACAACGGCGGCGACAGCGAGTTCGCCGGGCTCTGGTACTCGTTCACGGTCGGCTCGGTGCATGTGGTGGTGCTGCAGAACGACGACGTCGCCTACCAGGACGGCGGCGACGCCTACGTGCACGGCTACAGCGGCGGCGCCCAACGGGCCTGGCTGGAGCAGGACCTGCGCAGGGCCCGGGCCGACCGGTCGATCGACTGGGTGGTGGTCTGCATGCACCAGGTGGTGGTGAGCTCCTCGGACGCCAACGGCGCCGACCGGGGCGTGCGCGAGCAGTGGGGCCCGCTCTTCGACCGCTACCAGGTCGACCTGGTGGTCTGCGGGCACGAGCACAACTACGAGCGCTCGCTGGCGGTGCGCGGCACGGTCGCCGGCTCCGAGACGCTCACCCCGGCGCCGGTCTCCGGCGCGACCGACCTGATCGACACCTCGCAGGGCACCGTGCACATGGTGCTCGGCGGTGGCGGCACCTCCTCGCCGACCAACGGCAAGTTCTTCGCCCCGGCCAGGGCCAAGGTGATCACCGGGGTCGGTCCGGTGGCCGCGGGCGGCAAGCGGCCGCCGGTGTACGTGTACGAGGACGCGCCCTGGGTGGGCGTACGCGACCTGGACCACTCGTACGGCTTCGCGGCGTTCACCGTGGACCCGGGCAGCGGGCCGGGCGCGACCACCAGCATCCACGTCACGTACTACACGGTCGCCCAGCCGGACGGGACGATCAGCCCACTGGAGAGCTTCGTGCTGCACCGCCGCCGCTCCGACGGCCACTGAGCCTCCTCCCGCCCGCTCCGGGCCGCGTCCGCCACCCAGGCGGCCGCGGCTCGCGCGTTCGTGCCGCCCGTTGACATCCCGCCTCGCCGGCATGAAGCTAAGCAAGCGCTTAGTCATCTTCGTGCGGGCACTCTTCGTGAGGACACCATGACCGACAATCCCCCCGGGCTCGACCTCCAGCGACTCGCCGACCACCTGGGGGCCGGCCCGCTCCGGGCCGAGTTGATCGAGGGCGGCCGCTCCAACCTGACCTACCGGCTCACCGACGGCACCGAGCGGTGGGTGCTGCGCCGGCCCCCACTGGGACACGTGCTGGCCACCGCGCACGACATGACCCGCGAGTACCGGGTGCTCACGGCGCTGCACGGCTCGTCGGTCCCGGTCCCGCGCACGGTGCGGCTGGTGACCGACTCCGAGGTGATCGGCGCGCCGTTCTACCTGATGGAGTTCGTGCCCGGCACCGCGCACCGCAGCAGCGCGGAGCTGGCGGCGCTCGGACCGGAACGGGTCCGGGCGCTGGCCGACCACCTGGTGGACACCCTGGTCGCGCTGCACGCCATCGACCCGCGGGAGGTCGAGCTGGCCGACTTCGGGCGCCCCGAGGGCTTCCTCGCCCGCCAGGTCCAGCGCTGGGGCAAGCAGTTGGCGGCCTCCCGGAGCCGGGAGGTGCCGGGGATCGACGAGCTGGCCGCCCAGTTGGCCGCCACCCTGCCGGAATCCCCCGCCCCGACCCTGCTCCACGGCGACTACCGGCTGGACAACGTGCTGATCGGTCCGGACGACCGGATCACCGCCGTGCTGGACTGGGAGATGTCCACCCTCGGCGACCCGCTCACCGACCTCGGCCTGCTGGTGATGTACACCCAGCTGGCCGGCCGCTTCGCCGGGGTGATCCCGGGCGTGGCGCTCGCGCCGGGCTTCCCGTCCAGCGCCGGACTGGTCGACCGCTACGCGCGGGGCTCCGGCCGGGACGTCTCGGCGGTGCCCTGGTACGTCGCGTTCGCCTCGTTCAAGCTCGCCGTGGTGCTGGAGGGGATCCACTTCCGCTACAGCCAGGGCCGTACCGTCGGCGCCGGCTTCGACCGGGTCGGCGAGCTGGTCCCGCGCTTCGTCGAGCACGGCCTGACCGCCCTCAAGGAGAGCTGAGAGAGATGGACTTCGGTTACGACGCCCGCACCGAGCGGCTGCGCGAACAGCTCACCGCCTTCCTGGAGCAGCACGTCCACCCGGCCGAGCCGGTGCTGGACGCCCAACTCGCCGACCCCGCGCGGGAGCGGTGGGCGACCCCGCCGATCATCGGCGAACTCCAGCAGGAGGCCCGGCGACAGGGCCTGTGGAACCTCTTCCTCCCCGGGGACCTGGGCGCCGGCCTGACCAACCTCCAGTACGCCCCGCTCGCCGAACTCACCGGCCGGAGCATCCAGTTGGCCCCCGCGGCGGTCAACTGCGCGGCCCCGGACAGCGGGAACATGGAGCTGCTCGCCGAGTTCGGCGACGAGGCGCAGCGCAAGCAGTGGCTGGAGCCGCTGCTCGCGGGTGAGATCCGCTCGGCCTTCGCGATGACCGAACCCGACGTCGCCTCCTCGGACGCGAGCAACATCGAGACCCGGATCGAGCGCGTCGGCGACGAGTACGTCGTCAACGGCCGCAAGTGGTACATCACCGGGGCGATGAACCCGAACTGCCGGATCTTCATCGTGATGGGCAAGACCGACCCGACCGCCGACCCGCGCCGCCAGCAGTCGATGGTCCTGGTGCCGCGGGACGCTCCGGGGGTGACCGTCGAGCGCGGCATGACCGTCTTCGGCTACGACGACCGGGACCACGGGGGCCACGCCGAGGTGCTCTTCGAGGACGTCCGGGTGCCGGCCGCGAACCTGATCGGCGCGGAGGGCTCCGGTTTCGCCATCGCCCAGGCCCGGCTGGGACCGGGACGGATCCACCACTGCATGCGGGCGATCGGGATCGCCGAGCGGGCACTGGAGCTGATGTGCCGGCGGGCGACCGAGCGGGTCGCCTTCGGCAAGCCGTTGGCCGCGCAGGGCGTGGTGCGGGACTGGATCGCCGAGTCCCGGGTGCGGATCGAGCAGGCGCGGCTGCTGGTGCTGAAGACCGCGTGGCTGATGGACACCGTGGGCAACCGCGGAGCGCACACCGAGATCCAGGCCATCAAGATCGTGGTCCCGCAGACCGTCGAGTGGATCCTCGACAAGGCCGTCCAGGCGCACGGCGCGGCGGGGGTCAGCCAGGACACCCCGCTCGCCCACCTCTGGGCCGGCAACCGCACCCTCCGGCTGGCCGACGGCCCCGACGAGGTACACCGCCGCTCACTGGCCCGCCGCGAACTGCGCAAGTACGAGGGGGTGCGCGGGTGAGCACCGACCCGGCCGCTGCGGGAGAGCACCGCTCTCAAAAAGAAGCACCACTCTCTCAGGAGGCCTCCGCCCTCGCTCGAGAGCACCGCTCACAAACACGAGCACCGCTCTCCTCGACTGCCGCCCCCACCGCCCCTCCCAGCGTCGAAGAGCTCCGCTCTCGAACGCGAGCACTGCTCTCGGCCCACCCGCCCGCGAGCACCGCGCCCCTCGACTTCCTGCGCGCCCGCTTCGACGCCGGCCTGGCCTGGGTGCACTTCCCTGTCGGGCTCGGCGGCCTCGGCGCCCCACGCGCGCTGCAAGCCGTCGTGGACGCCCAACTGGCCGCGGCCGGTGCGCCCGACAACGACCCGCGCCGGATCGGTATCGGCCTCGGCATGGCCGCGCCGACCATCCTGCGCTACGGCACCGAGGAGCAGAAGTTCCGCCTGCTGCGCCCGCTCTGGACCGGCGAGGAGGTCTGGTGCCAGCTCTTCAGCGAGCCCGGCGCCGGCTCCGACCTCGCCGCCCTGGCCACCCGCGCGGCCCTCGGCCCCGACGACGTCTGGACGGTGGACGGCCAGAAGGTGTGGACCTCCTCCGCCCACACCGCCCGCTGGGCCATCCTGATCGCCCGCACCGACCCCACCGTCCCCAAGCACCGGGGCATCACCTACTTCGTCTGCGACATGACCGACCCCGGGGTCGAGGTCCGCCCACTGCGCCAGATCACCGGCGAGGCCGAGTTCAACGAGGTCTTCCTGACCGGCGTGCGGATCCCCGACGGCGACCGGCTGGGCCCGGTCGGCGAGGGCTGGCAGGTCGCGCAGACCACGCTCAACAACGAACGGGTCTCCATCGGCGGCCAGCGGACGCCCCGCGAGGGTGGCCTGATCGGCATCGTCGCCGAAACCTGGCGCGAGCGCCCCGAGTTGCGCACCCCCGAACTCCACCAGCGGCTGCTCCAGCACTGGGTGGACGCCGAGGTGCTGCGGCTGACCGGCGAGCGGCTGCGCCAGCAGCTGGCGGCCGGCCAGCCGGGCCCGGAGGGCGCCGGCACCAAGCTCGGATTCGCTCGGCTGGCCCAGGAGTTGACCGGTTTCGAGGTCGAACTCAGCGGTGAGGAGGGCCTCTCCTACGATGACTGGACGATGGTCCGGCCCGAACTGGTGGACTTCAACGGCCGCGAGGCCGGCTACCGCTACCTGCGGGCCAAGGGGAACTCCATCGAGGGCGGCAGCTCGGAGATCCTGCGCAACATCATCGCCGAGCGGGTGCTGGGCCTCCCACCCGAGCCGCGCACCGACAAGGACGTCCCCTGGAAGGATCTGGCGCGATGAACCTGCTCTACTCGGAGGTCGAGGAGGAACTGCGGGCCAGTGTGCGCGCACTGCTCGCCGACCACAGCCCGGCCGCCGTGACGCTGGCCCGGATCGAGGCACCGGACGTTCACGACCCGGCGCTCTGGCGGACCCTGGCGGCCGACCTCGGCACGGCCGGGCTGCCGGTGCCCGAGGCGCTCGGTGGCGCGGGCGCCTCGGTGCGCGAGACCGCCGTGGTGCTGGAGGAGTTGGGGCGCTCGGTGGCGCCGGTGCCGTTCCTCGGCAGTGCCGTGCTGGCCACCACCGCGCTGCTGGCGGCGGGTGATCCGGCGGTGGCCGACCTCGCCGACGGGACACGGACCGGCAGTCTGGCCGTCCCGCTCTCCACCGCGCCGGGGCGCCCGTTCACCCCGTCGGTGCGGCGGGACCCGGACGGCACGCTGAGCGGACGGGTCACCTCGGTGGCCGACGCCCGCTCGGCCGACCTGCTGGTGGTCCCCGCCGAGGGCGGCGCACTCTTCGTGGTCGAGCCGGCGGCGGGCGGCTGCACGATCGAACCGCGCCGCTCGCTGGACCTGACCCGCCCACTCGCCGATGTGCTGCTGGACCGCGCTCCGGCCCGCCAACTGGCTGATGAACCGGCCGTGTTGGAGCGCACCCTACAGGCCGGAGCCGGCCTGCTCGCCTCCGAACAGCTGGGCATCGCCGAGTGGTGCCTGGCCGAAACGGTCGGATACCTGCGCGAGCGCCGGCAGTTCAACCGTCCGGTCGGCTCGTTCCAAGGGCTCAAGCACCGGCTGGCCGACCTCTGGCTGCAACTGACCGGCGCCCGCGCGGCGGCCCGCCACGCGGCCGACGCCCTGGCCGCCGAGACCGTCACCGCCACCGTCCTCTCCCCCGACACCGCGATCGCCGTGGCGGTCGCCCAGGCACACTGCGGCGCGGTGGCGGTCCGGGCCGCCGAGGAGTGCGTCCAGCTGCACGGTGGGATCGGGATGACCTGGGAGCACCCGGCCCACCTCTACCTGAAGCGTGCCAAGGCCGATCAGCTCGCCCTCGGCACCCCGGGGCACCACCGGTCCCTGCTCGCCGGGTTGACGGATCTCCCGGCCTGACCAGCCAGACCGGCCCGACCGGCCAGACCGGCCAGACCGGCCCGACCGTTCGGAGCAGGGGCCGGCAAGGCGCCTGCCGATCCACTCCCGGCCGGCCCGAACGACGACGCGGCGGCGGAGGCGGACGGCGTTCGGGCCCGGCGGACCGTCAGACGAGCACCACGACCCGCCCCGTCGTGCCGCCCTCCGCGACCCGCTGGACACCGTCCGCCGCCTGGTCGAACGGCAGTCGCTCGCTCACCAGCGGCCGGATCACGCCCGCCTCGGCCAGCTTGCTCAGCTCCTCGTGGGCGGTCCGCACCGACTGCGGGTCCTTGGTGTTGTAGAGGCCCCAGTGCAGGCCCAGTACCGAGTAGTTCTTCACCAGCGCATGCCCGAGCGCGGGCGTCGGGATGGTCCCACTGGCGAAGCCGACCACCACGATCCGCCCCTCGAAGGCGACGCACCGGGTCGAACCGGCATAGGCGTCACCACCCACCGGGTCGAAGACCACATCCGCCCCGCGTCCGCCCGTGGCCTCCTTGACCGTCGCCACGAAGTCCTCCGACTTCCGGTCGATCACCACGTCGGCACCCAACTCCCGTGCCACCGAGGCCTTCTCGGCACCACCCACGACACCGATCACCCGCGCCCCGGCCGCCCTGCCGAGCTGCACGGCCGCGCTGCCCACCCCGCCGGCCGCGGCGTGCACCAGCAGCGTCTCCCCGGCCCGCAGCGCGGCCCGCCGGTGCAGCCCGAACCAGGCGGTCTGGTAACCGATGTGCAGCGCAGCGGCCTCGGCGTCGTCCAGGGCGGCGGGCGCCGGGAAGGCGGAGCCGGCGTCCAGCAACGCGTACTCGGCGAACGCCCCGCCGGGCAGCACCGGATTCCCGATCACCCTCCCCCAGCCCCCGGCCGGGGGGACCCCCTCCCCCGAGAGGACTTCACCGCACAGCTCGACGCCCGGGGTGAACGGCAGCGGCGGCTTCACCTGGTACATGCCGAGACACATCAGCGCGTCCGGGAAGTTGACCGCCGCCGCCCGCACCCGGACCAGCAGCTGCCCCGGCCCCGGCTCGGGCACCGGGACGTCCTCGGCCAGCCGCATCACGTCCCGCGGCAACCCCAACTCGCCTACCTGCCAAGCCTTCATACCGACCAGTCCTCAGTCCCGTGCCTCGACGTCGCGTGCCTCGACGATCTTCTGCTGCAGGTGGTTCATCGCCCCGAGCCAGCGGTCCGGGTCGGTGGCCCGGGCCGCGTAGTAGTCGGCCACCGCGGGGTGCGGCAGGATCAGGAACCGTTCCTCCGCCAGCGCCCGCAGCACCGACCGCGCCACCTCCTCCGGCTCCAGCGCGTCCGCCGCCAGCAGGGCCTGGCCGACCTCGCCGGACTCCGCCAGGATCCGGGTCCGCACCCCCTGCGGACAGAGTGCGTGTACACGCACACCGCGGTGCCGGTAGGTCGCGGAGAGCCACTCGGCGAAGGCCAGCGCGCCGTGCTTGGTGACCGCGTACGGCGCCGAGCCGAGCATGGTGAGCAGCCCCGCCGCCGACACGGTGGCCACGAACCGCCCGCCACCGCGCTCCAACCACTCCGGCAGCAGCAGCTCGGCGGCCCGGACGTGGGCGAGCACGTTCACCTCCCAGGCGGACTCCCAGGCCCGCCCCGGGGCGTCCGCGCCACCGGTGGGTGCGACCCCGGCGTTGGCGCAGAAGACGTCGATCCCGCCCAACTGGGTCCGGGCCGCCTCGATCAGCGCGGCGACGCCCGCCCGGCTCGCCGCGTCGCCGGGCACCGCGAGTGCGCCGATCCCCGCCGCGGTCCCGGCGGCCGCCTCCGGGTCGAGGTCGTTGACCACCACCCGGGCGCCCGCCGACGCGAAGGCAGTGGCCAGCGCGGCCCCGATCCCGCGCCCGGCACCGGTGACCACCACCCGCGCCCCGACTGCACTGAAGCCGGCGTCCACTCCCCCCGCGCTCAAAACCCGCCACCCAGCGTCACGCCACCGTCCACCACCAGGGTCTGCCCGGTGATCCAGGCCGCCTCGTCCGACAGCAGGAAGGCCACCGCTCCCGCGACGTCCGCCGGCACGCCGAGCCGCTTCAGCGGGTACGCCACCGCGACCTCCTCCTCCCGGTCCAGGTAGAGCGCCTCGGCGAAGCGGGTCTTGACCACCGCCGGCGCCACCGCGTTGACCCGGATCCGCGGGCCCAGCTCGCCCGCCAGCTCCATGGTGAGCCGGGACAGCGCCGCCTTGCTGACCCCGTACATGCCGATCCCGGGCGAATTGCGCAGCCCGGCGACCGAGGAGACGTTGACGACCGCGCCGCCGTGCTCGCGCATCCAGGCGGCGTGCGCCAGCCGGGTCCAGGCCAGCGGGCCGAGCACGTTCGCGGTGAGGATCTTCGCCGCGGCGGCCGGATCGGTCTCCAGCACCGGCCCGAACACCGGGTTGATCCCGGTGTTGTTGACCAGCAGGTCGAGCCGGCCGAAGGCCTCCGTGGTGCGGGCGACCGCGTCCTGCTGGTGGGCCGGGTCGTCGGCCTTGCCGGCCACCGCGATCGCGTGCTCCGCACCGCCCAGCTCGCGCACCGCCTCGGCGAGCGGCTCGGGCGTCCGGGCGGTGACGCAGACCTGGGCGCCGCGCTCCACCAGCTCGCGGGCGATGCCGAGCCCGATTCCCCGGCTGGCGCCGGTGACCAGCGCTACCTGTCCCTTGAACGAATGCGTCATGGCCGTCCTCACTCGGATGCTGCTGCGGGGGTGTCCGTCGCGGACGCCTGCCGCCGCGAACGTCCGCGGCCGGCCTACGCGGCGGTAACTAAGCGCTTGCTTAGCATGTTGTCCCCGGGCCACACTGTCAACCGTCCGTGACCCGCCCCATGCGAGGATGTCGCTCATGACCGAACCGCAGCACCTCGCCGACCTGTGGCCCGGGGACCGGCCCGAGGCCGCACGGCGGCTGCTGCTCGCCGCCGTCGAGGCCTTCGCCACCCGCGGCTACCACGCCACCACCACCCGCGACATCGCCACCGCCGCCGGAATGAGCCCGGCCGCGCTCTACATCCACTACGCCTCCAAGGCCGCGCTGCTCGCCGAGATCAGCCGGAACGGGCACGCCGGCACGCTCGCGCTGGTCGAGGCGGCGGTGGCGGAGAGCACCGACCCGCGCGAGCAGATGCGCCGACTGGTGGCGGCGTTCACCGCCTGGCACGCCCGCGGCCACACCGTCGGGCGGATCGTCAACTACGAGCTGCGGGCACTGCCGGCGGAGGACTTCGAGGTGGTCGCCGAGCTGCGCCGACGGATCGAGGACACCGTGATGCGGGTGATCGAGGCGGGCGTCGCGGCCGGCCTCTTCGACGTCCCGCCGGCCACCACCCGCACCACCGCCCGCGCGGTCACCTCGCTCGGCATCGACGTCGCCCGCTGGTACAACGAGCGCAGCACCGAGACCCCGGAACAGCTCGGCGACCGCTACGCGACCCTGGTCCTGCGGATGGTCGGCGCCCGGTAACGGTCGCCGGGCCGGCGGCCCGACGCGGGTGGCAGCCGGACGCGGACGGCGGCCCGACGCGGACGGCGGCGCGGGCAGGCAAGCCCACGCCGCCGTCTGGGCCACGGGCCGGCTCCGCCGCGGCACCACGGAGAGCGGCCCGGCGGCCGCGATCAGCGCCACGGGTGTCGCGCGGGCGCACCCGGCCGAGGACGTCCCGACCGGCGCCCGGGGAACACCGGTCAGGGGGTGGGCAGCGTGCACCCGGGCAGCGTCAGGTCGAGCTGGTTGCCGGGCGCGAAGCAGGCCGGCAACAGATAGGTCTCCTCGGCGTAGTCGGTTCCCCGATGGACCGTCACATTGCCGTTCTGGTCGACCTCGCAGGGATTGTCGAGGGTACAGCTCTCGCCGTCCTCGTTGCCGGTGTTGTTGACCGCGACCAGCAACCCGGTGTTGGTGTCGATCACCGGCGAACCCGACGTACCCGCGACGGTGTCGCAGGTCGAGGTGTAGCGAACCGAGTCGTCCCAGACCCAGTTCGCCTCGTGCAGCTGGTACACGAAGCCGTCGATGCCACACGAGTAGGTGGTCCGCCAGTACCCGGAGACCACCTCGATCGGCTCGCCCACCGTGGGATGGTCCGGCGAGACGGTCAACGGGCTGATGCCGTAGCGCTGCTGGATCGCCGCGTAGCTACTGGTGAGCTGGTAGAGCGTCACGTCGGTGTTGGTCATGGTGGCGTACACGACCTTGCTCGCCCGCAGGGTTCCGAGTCTGCCGCCGGAGGCGCTCAGCAGCGTGAAGCTGCGACTGGACGGCTGGTCGGTGATCACCTGCCCCGGGTCGGGCATGCCGGTCTCCAGGCAGTGACCGTTGGTCAGCACCAGGGCCGGGTCGGTGGCAACGGAGTCGGGCATCCGCACCACCGAGCCGGAGCAGTCGCTCAGGGCGACCGTCCCGGCGAAGCTCACGGTGGTCGCGGGCGCGACGGTGGACCCGACCGGGACGGCGGCCTGCGCCGGAACCGCGCCGGCCAGCGCGCTGGCCGAACCGAGCAGCAGGGCGGCGAGCGCGCCGAGAAGAGGCTTCTGCACAGCGGGACTCCTTGTCGTCGGTCCCGCCAAGGTGGCCCGTACATGCCCAACTGTCAAGAGAGAAAGCGGCGGTGACCAGCGACCCGGCGCTAGCGAACGTCCGTCCCGGTGATCCGGCGGACGATCTCCTCCGGCCGGGCCGGCCGACCGAAGTACCAGCCCTGGGCCCGGTCGCAGCCCATCTCGCGCAGCCGCCCGGCGTGGTCGGCGTTCTCCACGCCCTCCGCCGTGACGGTCAGCCCGAGCGTGTGGGCGAGCGAGACCAGACCGCCCACGATCCGCCAGCCGAGCACCTGCTCCTTGCCGGAGTCCTTCAGGTCACTGACGAACGAGCCGGCGATCTTCAGGCAGGAGACCGGTAGGTCGCGCAGATAGGCCAGGTTGGACCAGCCGGTCCCGAAGTCGTCGACGGCGAGCGAGACGCCCAGGTCGACCAGCGAGTGCAGGGACCGCAGCGACTCGTCCTCCGGGCCGACCACCGCACTCTCGGTGATCTCCAGTTGCAGCCGGGCCGGGTCCAGCCCGGTGGAGCGCAGGATCCGGTCGATGTCGCCGACCAGCCCCGCGTTGCGGACCTGCCGGACCGCCAGGTTGACGTTGACCTGCGGCGCCCGGTCGCCGAACCGGGCCGCCCAGTCCGCCGCCTGGCCGCAGGCCTGCTCCAGCACCCAGCGGCCGAGCGGCATGATCAGCCCGGTCTCCTCGGCGGTGCCGATGAACTCGTCCGGGCCGAGCACGCCCAGCTGTGGGTGCCGCCAGCGGACCAGCGCCTCGACCGCCGCGAGCCGGCCGCTCGCGAGGTCGCAGAGCGGCTGGTAGTCGATGAAGAACTCGCCGCGGTCCAGCGCCACCGGCATCCGCACCGAGACCGCGTACCGGCTCACCGCGCGGGCGTTGCGCTGCGGGTCGAAGAGCGTCCAGCGGCCTCGCCCCTCCTCCTTGGCCCGGTAGAGCGTCAGGTCGGCGGCGCGTACCGCGGCCAGCGGCGTGGTCGCGGCGACCGGCCGCTCCAGCACGCCCACGCTGGCACCCACCGCCAACCGGTGCCCGTCGATCGGCACCGGTTTGGCGAGCGCCGCCAGCACCGTCTTGGCCGCCGCGACCGCCTCCTGCTCGCCCCGGCAGTCCTCCAGCAGCACCACGAACTCGTCGCCGCCCAGCCGGGCCACCAGGTGCCCGAGCGGGCGCAGCGCGGTCTCCAGCCGCAGCGCCACGGCGGCCAGCAGTTGGTCGCCCATCCCGTGGCCCAGGCTGTCGTTGACCACCTTGAAGCCGTCCAGGTCGACGTAGCAGAGCCCGAACCGGGCCCCCGGCTCGGGTGACTCGAACAGCGCCTCCAGCCGCTCGAAGAAGGCCGAACGGTTCGGCAGCCCGGTCAGCGGGTCGTGGGTGGCCTGGTGGCGCAGCCGCTCCTGGAGCCGGTAGCGGTCCGTGATGTCCTCCAACATCGCCACCTGGTACACCGGGGTGCCTTCGTCGTCACGGATCAGCGAGACGGTCAGGTGGGTCCAGACCACCTCGCCGTCCGCCCGGTAGTACGGCTTGTCGAACTGGAAGTGCTCGCGCTTGCCGCTGACCAGCTCCTCGTAGGCCTCCCAGACCCCCGGGGTGTCCTCCGGGTGCACCAGGTCGTCGACCCGGCGGCCGCGCATGTCCTCCGGACGGGCACCGAAGATCTCCTGGAGCGCCTTGTTCACCGCCAGGATGTTGCCCTCGACGTCGCCGATGCCGATCCCGATCGCCGCGCTCTCGAAGAGCGCCCGGAACCGGGCCTCGGACTCCCGCAGTGCCCGTTCGGCGTCCCGACGGGCGGTGTCGGCGGCCAGCCGGATGGCCTCCTGCTCGCGCAGGGTGCGCTCACGCAGCGCCGCCGCCCACCCGGCCGCGAAGGCACCGGAGAGCGCCGGGGACAGCTCGCTGGTCTGGAGCAGCTGGACCGCCCGGGCCAGCAGGTCGGGGTCGGTGAAGTGGTGGTCCACCAGCAGCGCGCCGGCCTCCGCGGCGGGGGCGGTGTCGAACGGTCCCTCGTGCTGCTGGGCCTGGTGCAGCAGCGCGCTGGTCCGCTTGACCAGCCGGCGCAGTGCCACGGGGTGCATCGCGGCGCCCTGGCCGCTGCGCAGCAGCCGTGCCCAGTCCTCCGCGAAGGCGGCGACGGCACGCTCGTCCGCCGCCCGGGCCGTGGTCACGTCCGCAGCCCCACCCCGGCCACGCCGGTCATCCGCTCCGGATGCGAACCCACCGAGGTCGGATCCTCCGGCCGCCACTCCGGCAGGAAGACCACGCCGGGCTCGACCGGTTCGAAGCCCTCGAAGAGGCCGGTGATCCGCTCGATCCCGCGCATGGTCAGCGGGTTGGGGGTTCTGGCGTAGAGGTCCTGGTGGGAGTCGGCCTGGTCGGGACGGCCCTCCAGCGAGGCGTGGCTGAGCGCCATCGCGCTGCCCGGCGGCAGGGCGTCGCGCAGCGTGCGGACGATGCCCTCCGGGTCCTGCTCGTCGCCGACGAAGTGCAGGACGGCGACCAGCAGCAGCGCCACCGGCTCACCGGGGGCCAGCAGCTCGGCCACCTCGGGGCGGTCCAGCAGGTCGGCCGGGTCGGTGAGGTCCGCCTGCACCACCCGGCTCAGCGGGTCGTCCTGCAACAGCAGGCGGCTGTGCGCGACGGCGACCGGGTCGTTGTCCACGTAGACCACCCGGGCTTCCGGATGGATCTCCCGGGCCACCTCGTGCACCGGCCCGAAGGTCGGGATGCCCGAGCCGATGTCCAGGAAGCGGGTGATGCCGCGCTCGGCCAGGAACTGGACCGAACGGCGCAGGAAGGCCCGGTTGGCGCGCATGATCAACGGCAGGTCGGGCCAGAGCTTCATCGCCTGCCGGGCCATCTCGCGGTCCGCGGCGAAGTTGTGCGAGCCGCCGAGGTAGTAGTCGTACACCCGAGCCGCGGCCGGCCGGTCAAGATCCATGCCCGCGGGTACCCATGGCGGTCTCCGCATCTGGGACCCCTTCCGGAACAGGAATAGACAAGAGGCACGGGGATCATCCTATGAATGGGCCATCCCTCGCAACCGCCGGCCCCGACGC
This sequence comes from Kitasatospora sp. NPDC024654, assembly GCF_055559155.1. Taxonomy (NCBI): domain Bacteria; kingdom Bacillati; phylum Actinomycetota; class Actinomycetes; order Kitasatosporales; family Streptomycetaceae; genus Kitasatospora; species Kitasatospora sp. NPDC024654. The sequence continues at coordinate 8,288 of NZ_JBVHLF010000022.1, read as the reverse complement.
GGAGCGATCCGCGCCGGGCCGGCGGGCGCCTACTCGACCGTCACGCTCTTCGCCAGGTTGCGCGGCTTGTCGACGTCCCGCTCCAGGGCCACCGCCGCGTGGTAGGAGAGCAGCTGCAGCGGGATGTTGAGCAGCAGCGGGTCCAGCTCCGGCTCGCTCTTGGGGACGGTGATGCTGTGGTTGGCCAGCTTCGGGTCGTGCACGCGGTGGCCGACCGCGATCACCCGACCGGCCCGGGCCCGGATCTCACCGAGCGTGGTGAGGTTCTTGTCGAGCAGCTCGTCGTCCGGAACCAGCGCCACGGTGGGCAGTTCGGGGCTGATCAGGGCCAGCGGGCCGTGCTTCAACTCGCTTGCCGGGTAGGCCTCGGCGTGCACGTAGCTGATCTCCTTCAGCTTCTGCGCACCCTCCCGGGCCACCGGGTAACCACGTACCCGGCCGATGAACATCATGCCCTGGCAGTCGGCGTACTCGGCGGCCAGCGCGGCGATCTCCTTCTCCTGCTCCAGGATCTCCTGGATCTGGCCGGGCAGTGCCTTCAGGCCCTCGACGATCCGGCGGCCGTCGGCCGGCGAGAGGTCGTGGATCCGGCCGAAGTGGAGTGCCAGCAGCGCGAAGGCGACCACGGTGGAGGTGAAGGCCTTGGTGGAGGCGACCGAGATCTCCGGCCCGGCGTGCAGGTAGATGCCGCCGTCGCAGGCCCGGGCGATGGCGCTGCCGACCGTGTTGACCACGCCCAGCACCCGACCGCCCTTGCGCTTGACCTCCTGCACGGCGGCCAGCGTGTCGTAGGTCTCGCCGGACTGGCTGACCGCGACGTAGAGGGTGTCCGCCTCGATCACCGGGTTGCGGTAGCGGAACTCCGAGGCCGGCTCGCTGTCGGCGGGGATCCGGGCCAGCTCCTCGATCAGCTGGGCACCCATCTGGCCGGCGTAGTAGGCCGATCCGCAGCCGATGATCTTCACTCGGCGGATGTCGCGCAGCTCCCGGGGCTCCAGGTTCAGGCCGCCCAGGTGCGCGGTGGCGAAGCGCTCGTCGAGCCGGCCGCTGAGCGTGCGCTCGACGGCGGCGGGCTGCTCGTGGATCTCCTTGACCAGGTAGTGCGAGTGCCCGGCGGTGTCGTAGGAGTCGATCTCCCAGTCCACGGTGGAGGGCTGACGGTTCGTCGGGCGCGCGTCCTCGGTGAAGGTGCGGAATCCGTCGGCCCGCACCACGGCCAGCTCGCCGTCCTCCAGGTGCACCACCTGGCGGGTGTAGCGGACCAGCGCGGCGACGTCGGAGGCGGCGAACATCTCCTTCTCACCGATGCCGAGCACGATCGGGCTGCCGTTGCGGGCCACCACGATCCGGTCCGGCTGCTCGGCGTCGAGCACGGCGATGCCGTAGGTGCCGACCACCAGGGCGAGCGCGGAGCGGACCGCCTCCTCCAGCTCGGTGCCCTCCGCCGCGTGCGCGGCGACCAGGTGGACCAGCACCTCGGTGTCGGTCTCCGAGCGGAACACCGCGCCCTCGGCGGTGAGCTTCTCGCGGAGCTGGTCGGCGTTCTCGATGATCCCGTTGTGCACCACCGCGAAGCGCTCGGCGTTGTCCAGGTGCGGGTGGGCGTTGGCGTCGCTGGGCTCGCCGTGGGTGGCCCAGCGGGTGTGGCCGATACCGGTGGAGCCCTTGAAGCGGGCCGGCACGGCGGCGGCCAGGTCGGCCACCCGGCCCTTGGTCTTGCGCACCTTCAGGCCCGCGCCCTTGCCGGTGACGGCGACCCCGGCCGAGTCGTAACCGCGGTACTCCAGGCGCTGCAGGCCTTCGAGCAGGAAGGGGGTGGCGTCCTTGGGGCCGATGTAGGCGACGATTCCGCACATGGCTGGTGGCTCTCCTGAGGGTGGGAGGGACGGGTGGGGTACGGCGGGGCCCGGCGGGTGGGCTCGGCGGCTCAGCCGTAGACGATGCGGCGCAGTTGGCGGGCCGACAGCTCGGGTGCCACGACCCGGCGGGCGGGCAGCTCCTCGGCGATCCGCGTGAAGATCTGCTCGTTGGTCAGTCCACGCGCCTGCAGCTCGGCATGCCGGCGCTGGACGTACTCGCCGGTGGTCTCGTTGAAGTACGCGAGCACCTCGGCGACCACCCGGGCGGCCTCGCCCGGGGCCAGCGCGCTGGTGCGGGTCAGGTGGGCGAGCAGGTCGCCGTACTGGGGTGGTGGAGTGGTGGACACGGAGAGCGAGCCTAGGCGTACGGTCGGAATAAACCAAGAATCCTGCCCGATATCGGGCAGGATTCTCAGTTTCGACGCCGCTCGGCCTGGCTGGCGGCCTCAGGCCGGGGTCGCCGAGCCACCCCGGCCGCGCCGCAACAGGCGACGCCGGGCCGGTTGCTCGGGCAGCCATCCGAAGGCCAGCGAGCCGCCGATCAATCCGAGCAGCATGCCCAGCAGGAAGCCCCCGAGATTGGAGGTGATCCAGGTGCCCAGGGTCAGCAGCACGGCGAGGATCGAGTAGAACAGCCGCTGGGCCGGGTTGAAGAGCAGCAACAGGCCGGTGACCAGCAGCAGGATCGGCACCAGGTAGCCCGCCAGACCCTGCATGCCGATGTGCAGGATGACGGGCAGCGGCGCCTTCTCGGTGACCAGGATCTCCGCACCGGCCAGGGTGACCAGCAGGCCACCCCAGAACGGCCGGCGACCCCGCCAGGCGGCGAAGGACCGGACCCGGGCGACGGGGACGACGGGAGCGGCGACGGCGGACGCGGGGACGGGCGCCTCCACCTCAGGGGCCCCGACCTCGGCGGCGGCGACCTCCCACGCGACGGGCTCCGGCACGGCGGCCTCCGGAACGGCGGGCTCGACCTCGGCCCTCATCCCGGGGTCCGCCCCCTCCGGCTCCGGCTCGTCCGTCACCTCAGCAACCCTGGCTGCTGAAGCTGAGGCGTAGCCCCGGCAGCTTGAACGACGCCGCCGTGGTGGCGTAGTTGTCCTGCCGCAGGTTCTGGATGGTCACGGTGTCCGACTGCTGCCCGAAGACCCCAGCCGGACCCGCCACCCCCGCCTCGTTCAGGGTGCTGGCGTCCCCGCCGATCTGGATGTTGCCGAACTGGGCGTCGCCGGTGAGCAGGTCGGAGTCGGTGGTCAGTTCGCTCGCGGTCACCGGGGTGCCCTGGTTGCCCGCGGTGATCTTCAGATTGGTGCCGCCCAGGTTGACGCTCTGGCACAGGTTGGTCAGCGTGGCCTGCTTGACCGCGGAGACCGCGACCAGCACCTGGCCGCCCGTCTTCCCGGCGTTGGGGCTGTTCGGGATCATGTGGTCCATCGCGCCGAACTGCTCGAACCCGGTGCCGTCCAGCCGGTCGGCGGTGACGGAGAAGGCCATGCCGGAGATGGAGAACTGGGCGGCCAGCACGCCCTGCGCGGTGAGCCCCATCAGGACGGCTCCGGCCGCGACGGCCGGCACCGCCATCAGCGCCGCTCGACGTAGCCGGACCCGCCCCTTCCGACCTGGGCCGGGTGCCACCGGCTCCGGCGTGGACGCTTCGGACATGGCCATGTGTGCTCCAGGGTGTCGTTGTGGACCGGTGGTTCACCAACACGTCGTCCTGGCGCGGACAGCGTCCACGGGAGTAGCCAACCACCATCCCTGGCAGGGGAGTTGATGATAGCGACAACCTCCGTGGCAGTTCACTGGAAGTTATCTCGCGGTCGACGGAGGGTCAAGGGGTTCCGGGTGCGCCCGCGCCGCCCGCCGGTCCGCGGCCGCGGACCGCCCGGGCCGGTCCAGGGTGCAGGCGAGCACCGGCTTGGGCCACGGCGCCCCAGCCGCCTCGGCCCTGGCCAACCGCTCGGCCGCCTCCACCGGACCGAGGAAGGGCGCCAGCGCGAACTGCGCCAAGGTCGGTAGCAGGTAGGGGAGTTCGGCGTGCCGGTCGGCCGCTATGCAGCGGTAGATGCTGGCGTGCAGCCCGCCCACCACGGTGTCGGTGAGCAGCTCGGCGGCCACCCCGTCCGGCGGCGCCGGACACTCGGCGAAGAGCCGGCGGAACCTGGTCAGCAGCCGCTCGCGCACCAGCCGCCCGGCCGGTCCGAGCGCGTCCAGCTCGACCACCGCCATGGTGGCGAAGGCCGGCACCTCCGCGAGGATCGCCAGCAGTGCCCGCAGCGCGGCCTGCACCCCGGCGCACCAGTCCGACTGCGCCGCGAAGGCCTCCTCCATCCGGCGGATCACCACTGCCGTGCCGTGCCGGTGCGCGGCCAGGTAGGCCTCCTCCTTGCCGCTGAACTGCTCGTAGAAGACCGGCCGGGTGACCCCGGCGGCCTGGCAGATGTCGCTCACCCGGGCACCCGCGTAGCCGTGCCGGGCCACCGTGTGCACCACGCCGTCCAGCAGCCGGTCACGCTGGGTCGCCGCCACCACTTCGGGGGGCAACCGGCTCGGTCCACGGCGGATCGACCGGGCGGGATCCCGGCCACTACGAGTGCCCGGTAGCACGGACTCGTCGGACAGCGTGGCGAATTCAAGATTTATTGTCAACTCGTGTGCCATCCCTTGACGATGACGAAGAGTCAGGTTTAGAACCTTCACAGGTTTTCAATGTTTCGGCACTGTTGCTTCCCGGCCTCGGGGGCTATCCGGCCTCGGGGCAGTGCCGGTTTCCGCAGCCCGCCGGGCGGGTTCGGAGGAGGGCGCGGCGAACTCGTGACGCCCCCAGTATGGCGAAGGCGGGCCGCGGTGGCAGCCGTCCGGACCCGCCGGCTCTCCGGCCGTACACCCGCTCGTGGCGCCGAGCGGACTGCTCCGAACTCCCCGGCGGGGCTGTCCCGTTGCTCCCGCTCACCCCCGTGCCGTGAGGAGTACCCCCGCATGCCTCGAGCCCCTCGGTCACTTGGCCGGATCGCTGCCGTCGCCGCTGCCGCCACCGGCCTCCTGGTCGGTGCCGTCCCGGCACACGCCGCCGGCGGCGCGCCCGGTGGCCCGTACACCGGGATGGGCGCCTGTCCGGTGACCGCACCGGCCATGACCGACCCGACCAACCTCCAGGTCGGCTGCGTGGTCTCGGTGACCCAGGCCGGCAGCTTCACCGTCGGCACCACCACGGTGCCGCTCACCTCGCCGATCACGCTGCAGTACGGCGTCTACTGGGACAAGTCGGCCCCGGTGGTGAAGTTCCCCGACGGCAGCACCGCCAACCAGTACCGCACCGTCGCACCCACCGGCGCCGCGCTGCTCGACGCGCAGCCCGCCCAGATCACCATCCCCGGCATCACCAACTTCCTGCCCGGCATCACGAGTATCTTCGCCCAGGTCGAACTGGCCGGTCCGGTCACTGACTTCACCCCGTTGGCGGCCGGCGAGTCCTATCCGGTGTTCCAACTCCCGGTGAAACTCCACCTGTCCAACCTCTTCTTCGGCGACGACTGCTACCTCGGTTCGGACACCTCGCCGATCGTGCTGCGGCCGACCACCGGCCGTACCGCGCCTCCGCCTCCCGCCCAACCGATGACCGGCAGCCCCGGCACGATCAGCGTGGCCGGCGACCCGAACGGCCACCACTCCCTGATCGCCTCGTTCACCGGCGCCCAGTTGGTGGACAACACCTTCAGCGTGCCCGGCGCCACCGGCTGCGGCCTGGGCGGCATCCTCGACCCGGTGATCGACCTGGTCATGGGCCTGCCCTCGGGCGCCGGCCAGGGCTCGGTGAGCTTCCAGCAGACCGACACCACACTCGCCCTGGACACCAGCCTGAGCGACCTGACCGGCGCCCTCGCCGCGTCCGCCGGCAGCTCGACGGTCCAGCGCTGAGCCCCCTCGGCCCCCGTTCCCTCCCCATCCCACCCCACCCCAGTGGAAACGAGGAACTCCCGTGCGCAACCGTCTCTACCTCGGCGCGGCCCTGACCGCCCTCGCCGCCGCCGTGCTGCCCGCGTTGCCCGCCTCGGCGGACGGCCCCGCCGTGCTGACCTACGGCTCGGCCGGCGGCAGCCCGGCCGCGGTCGGTGACGCGCTCACCGCCTCACTCAGCCCCAACACCGCCGCGACGCTCTACTCCACCGCCGCCGGCGGCACCGGGGTCAGCTGCGCCTCCTCCGGCTTCACCGCCACCGTCGCCTCGAACCCGAGCGCGCCGGGCACCGCCGTGGAGACCCTGACCAGCCAGACCTTCGGCAACTGCAGCGCGGTCAACATCCCGGGCGTGATGGGCGTGCAGAGCGTGACGGTGGACAACCTCAGCTACAGCAACGACGTCAGCGACGCGACCGGCAGCCCGGTCACCCTGAACCCGACCACGGGCCCGGTCCAGACCGACATCGTGCTGCAGACCCTGCTCGGCACGGTCACCTGCAGCTACCAGGCCTCGCCGAGCAGCCTCTCCGGCACCACCTCCAACACCGACCAGAGCATCAGCTTCAACGCGCAGCCGTTCACCTTGAGCAGCGGCCCGGCCACCTGCTTCTCGGCCGGGTACTTCACCGCCGCCTACGGCCCGGTGACCGACACCAGCCAGGCCGGAAGCCCCAGCATCTACGTCAACTGACCTTTGTTCAGAGCTGGTTGGCCGCCTTCCGGGCGGCCACCAGCACCGGGTCCCAGACCGGCGAGAACGGTGGCGCGTAGCCAAGGTCCTGGTGGACCAGCTGCTCCACCGTCAGCCGGCCGGCCAGCGCGACCGCGGCGACGTCGATCCGCTTGGCGGCGCCCGGTCCGCCGACGATCTGCATTCCGAGCAGCCGCCCGGTGCCGTGCTCGGCCAGGATCTTGACGGTCAGCCGGGGCGCCCCGGGCAGGTAGCCCGCCTGCGCGGTCGACTCCACCACCGCCACGGTGTGGCGAAGGCCGGCCGCGGTCGCCTGCCGCTCGGTCAGCCCGGTGCGGGCGATCTCCAGGTCGCACACCCGGGTCACCGCGGTGCCGACCACGCCGGGGAAGGCGGCCCGGCCACCGCCCAGGTTGGTGCCGATCACCAGCCCGTGCTTGTTGGCGTGGGTGCCCAGGGCGACGTGCTGGTGACGGCCGGAGACCAGGTTGAGCACCTCGACGCAGTCCCCGCCGGCCCAGACGTCCTCGGTGCCGAGCACCCGCATCGTCTCGTCGGTGCGCAGCCCGCCGTAGACGCCGAGCGGCAGGCCGGCCGCCCGGGCCAGCGCCGTCCGTGGCCGCACCCCGAGCCCCAGCACCACCAGGTCGGCCGGGTGCTCGCCGGCCGTGCTGCGCACCGCGCGCGGCCGCCCGTCCGGCCCGAGCAGCACCTCCAGCGCCTCGGTGCCGGGCAGCACCGCGACGCCGAGCCTCTCCAGCCCCTCGCGCACCAGCCGGCCGAGGTCCGGGTCGAGGGTGGGCATCGGCTCCGGCGTGCGGTGCAGCATGGTGACCTCCAGGCCACGGCGCAGCATCGCCTCGGCCACCTCCACGCCGATGTAGCCGCCGCCGACCACCACCACCTGCCGCACCCCGTGTCGTAGCGAGTCCAGCAGCGCCGCACCCTCGTCCAGCGTCTGCACCCCGTGCACACCGGGCGCGGTGAAGCCGGGACGGTCCGGGCGGACCGGCTCGGCGCCGGTGGCGATGAGCAGGTGGTCGTACCCGGTCCACTGCTCGGCGCCGGTGGCGAGCTCGCGACCGCGCACCCGGCGGCCGACCGGGTCGATCTCCACCACCTCGGTGCCCAGCCGCAGGTCGATGCCGCGGGACCGGTGCTCGGCGGGTGTCCGGGCGATCAGCGCGTCGCGCCCGGGGACCTCGCCACCGACCCAGTACGGGATGCCGCAGGCCGAGTACGAGCTGAACGTGCCGCGCTCGAAGGCGGTGATCCGCAGCTGGTCGAGCCCGCGTCGCCGCCGGGCCTGGGAGGCCGCGGACATGCCCGCCGCGTCCGCGCCGATGACCACCAGATGCTCCGTCATAACCGTGCCCCGATCTGCCGGTGGGCGTCCCTGACGGACCACCACGGCCCGCGCGGCTCCCATCATCGATCACGCGGCGCCGCGTGGGGTGCCGTGTCGGGTCCGGCGCGGGGTCATGCACGGGTATTGACATGCCCTTGGCTAAGTTAAGAAACTTTCCTAACTCCCTCCTCCCCACCGGAGAGCTGATGTCCCCTCGACCGTCCCCTCGAATCCGCCGGCTCGTGGCCGCCGGCTCCGCACTCGCCACCACCACGCTCGGCCTCGGCCTGGCCGGCGCGGCCCCCGCCACTGCCACCGCCGCCGGCGCCAGCCACCCGTTCCCGACCCACGTGACCTACCGGGTCGGCGTGATGCCCTCGGCCTCGCAGTCGGCCCGGGACGCCGCCGTCGAGAAGGAGTACGACTC
>NZ_JBVHLF010000021.1:91069-108911 GCF_055559155.1 Kitasatospora sp. NPDC024654 | reverse complement strand
GACCAACATCGCTGCCGCGACCGACCACTACCGGTCACACGCCGATCACGCGCTCGACCTGCTCGGTCTCACGAGCTGAGAACGCATCAGCCCTGGCCGCACACCGCCGGCGCGAATTCCTACCTGCTGCGCCGGCCGGCCGGAAACCTGATGATGATCGACACGCCGCGCTGGAGTTCCGCCCTGGCCACGAAGTACGCCGCCCTCGGCCCGATCACCGACGTGCTGCTCACCCATCGCGACCACGCCGCGCACGGCCGCGAATACGCCGACCGGTTCGGCGCCCGCCTGTGGATCCACGAAGGAGACCTGGCCGCCGCGCCAGACGCCGACAGCGTTCTGCGGGGCACCGAACCGATCGAGATCGCCGACGGCGTGACGGTACACCCGCTGCGCGGACACACCGAGGGCAGCGTGCTGTACCTCGCCGACGACACCTACTGCTTCAGCGGTGACAGTTTCTACTGGTCCCGGAGTGCCGGCGACATCGCCGTCGCCGAGTCGGTCACCTGGTACTCCATCACCGAACTGGCCGCATCGCTGGTCCGTACGGCACCGCGGGTGCGCTTCGAGTGGCTGCTGCCCGGCCACGGCGACCGCAAGCGGCTGCCTGCCGACGAGTTCGCCCGCCGGATGCACGACCTGGCCGGCCGCACCGGAGAACTCTCACCCCGACCGATCGACTTCACCGCGGTGCGCTGGTGACCCACCCCGCTCCGCCGCCGCGCACGATCGCCGAGTTGGGCCGGGACCCCGCCGAGTCGAACCGGATCGTGCTCACCCCGGGTGGATCGGGCGAACGCGGCAGGTCGGACCGCGACCCACCGCCGGAGTACGGGGGACGGCAGGCCCTTGGCACTCGAAGGTGACGGCGGAACCCGCTAGGCTCCGACGGCCGTTGGCGGCGAGTCGGGTAGCGGGATCAGGTACTGGGCGAGAGGCGGGACCGATGGCGGACTGGGTCGGGCGGAGTGCCGGGGAGATCGCGGCGGCCGTGCGGGCCGGCGAAGTGACGGCGTCCGAGGTGGTCGCCGAGCATCTCGCCCGGATCGCCGCACTCGACCGCCGGGTGGGCGCGTTCCGGACCGTCACCGCCGACCGCGCGCTCGCCGAGGCGGCCGCCCTCGTCGACCGTCCCGACCTGGAGCGGCTGCCGCTGGCCGGCGTCCCGGTGGCGGTCAAGGACAACCTGGCGGTCACCGGCGAGGCGAACCGCAACGGCTCCGCCGCCACCTCGGACCGCCCGGCCGCCGCGGACCACCCCACCGTCCAGCGCCTGCGGGCGGCGGGTGCGGTGCTGGTCGGTCTGACCAACGTGCCGGAGCTCTGCGTCTTCGGCACCACCGACAGCGTCTACGGCATCACCCGCAATCCCTGGAACCTCGCCCGCAGCGCGGGCGGCTCGTCGGGCGGCAGCGCGGCGGCGGTCGCGGCCGGGATGGTGCCGATCGCGGTGGGCAACGACGGCATGGGCTCGATCCGGATCCCGTCCGCCAACTGCGGGGTGCTCGGTCTGAAGCCGGGCCGGGGCGCGGTGCCGGCCGAGGTGGGGGTGGACGGCTGGTTCGGGATGACCGAGAACGGACCGATCGCCGCCACCGCCGCGGACGCCCGGTTGCTGTACCGGGTGCTGGCCGGCCTCGACCCGGCGGACGAGTCAGGTCCACGCGACGGCCTGCGGATCGCGCTCTCCGGCAACTGCCCGACCCCGGGTCTGGCCGTCGACCCGGCGTACGTCGCCGCGGTGCGTGCCACCGGACGCCTGCTGGCCGACGCCGGACATCGGGTGACCCGGGCCGAACCGCCGTACCCGGCCTGGCTGGGCGCGGCCTCGGTGGCCCGCTGGCTGGCCGGCCCGGCGGCCGACGCGGCCACCCTGGACGCCCGGCTGCTCACCGCTCCGACCCGTCGGCACGTCGCCGTTGGCCGGCTGGTCGCCCGTGCCGGGCTGGTCCGGGAACGCGAACGGCTGCGCTGGCAGGAGCGGTTGGCCGAGTTCTTCGCCCACCACGACGTGCTGGTCACCCCCAGCCTGGCGCGCACCGCGCCGCCCGCGGTGGCCTGGCACACCCGCGGCTGGGGCGCCAACCTGGTCTCCAACATCCGCTACGCGCCGTTCAGTCACCCCTGGAACCTGGCCGGCTGGCCGGCGTTGGCCCTCCCCGCCGGCGAGCACCCCCGCCAGGGTGTCCCGCTCTCCGTCCAGCTGGTGGCCCCGCCCGGTGGCGAGGAACGCCTGCTCCGCCTCGCCGCCGCCCTCGAACCCCGCCGCTCCTGGCCCCGCCCGGTCCCACTGACCGGTGGCGGAGCCTGACGGGCGGCGAAGCGTTGCCCGGTGGCCTGGCCATAGCGGACGTGGTCTTCTGCCCCCGAGGTGGTGCGGGCGCCGGAGCCGGCCGCGCCGCTGAGCGGTGAACCGGCCTGCGCCGTGGCCGAATCACTCATGGTGCCAGCGGAGTTGGCGGTCCCCTGGCAGGTGTGGGTGGCGTTGGGCATTCCGTCCTTCCCGCACCTGGTGTCGGCCCGTTTCCCGCAGGACCCGTGGCCGGAGTAGGGCGCGGTGCGTCAGGCGCGGGTGTGGGGCCGGCCCGGCCCGACCCGCCCGACGGACCTGCCGCCGTGCGGGGACCCCGAGCCGGCCGGCTGCGACCGGCCGGGATCCGTAGGGCACTCAGACGTGCGTCAGCCGGGGGCCGGGAGGCACGGTGGGGGCGGGGACGGCCACTCCGAGGCCCGGCACCCTGCCCGTCGGTGCCGCCTCGGCCAGGACTCTCCAACGCTTGCGCATCCGCTCGCTCCTTCGCTCGGTGCTGAACTCCTGGGGTGGTGCGTGGTGTGTGCTGCCGACTGACGTCTGGTCGGCGGGGCGCGGCCCGGACCGGGCGACTACGGGGGAGTCTTGCGGGCCCGGGTCCGGCCCGCAAGAGGTCTGTACCAGTAGGACGGCCAAGGGTTCTCCTCGGTCGTCGCAATGGCCGGAAGTGGCACTGCCCACGGCAGCGCGCTGGGCCTAGTGTGGCCCCCCTCGGCGCTCCCAGTCCCCTGATTGTCATGAACCCGCCAAAAGCTGGCCGAGCCGAGGCTCTGTCATCCCCCCGAAGGGAAACCCACATGCTCCGCACTCTGGCAGTCGCCGGTGCCGCCGCGGCCCTGCTCGCCGCATCGGGCCTGAGCAGCACCGCCTCCGCGCGGCCCGCCGACGTCACCCCGCCCGGCGGCTTCACCGTCGGCCTGGTCAGCGTCAACGGATCCGGCTGCCCGGCGGGGACCGCGGCGGTCGCCGTGTCACCGGACGACACCGCCTTCACCGTGACCTACAGCGACTACCTCGCCCAGGTCGGCGTGGGCGCGCTGCCCACCGACTTCCGCAAGAACTGTCAGCTGGACGTCCAGGTGAACGCCCCGCAGGGCTTCACCTACGCCGTCGCCGAGGCGGACTACCGGGGCTACGCCTCGCTGGCGAGCGGCGCGACCGGCGTCGAGCGGGCCAACTACTACTTCCAGGGCCAGCCGCAGACCGCCACCGCCTCGCACTCCTTCGCCGGCCCGCTGGACGACGACTGGCAGGCCACCGACACCACGGGTGTCGCCTCGCTGGTCTTCGCGCCCTGCGGGGAGACCCGCAACCTGAACATCAACACCCAACTGATCGTGAATGCCGGCAGCTCCGACCCGAGCAGCACCACCAGCTTCATGACCATGGACTCGATCGACGGCAGTCTGACCACCATCTACCACCTGGCGTGGGAGACCTGCCCGCACTGACCCGCGGGGCAGGTGAGGTGACGGATCCCCGGGCGGATCGCGACTCGTCGACCGGCGAGCCGCGATCCGCCTCGCCCGATACGGCCTCGGCTCAGGCGCGGGTCCAGTGGCGGCGGCCGATGCTGATCAGTCGCAGCTGGTCGCGTGCGGTGTCGGCGATCCGCCGGGCCGCCTCCGGCTGGTCGGTGGGGGCCTCCAGGAAGGCGGCGGCGGTGGCGACCAGGTGCTCGACGTAGAGTCCGGCCAGCATTCGCAGGTCGGAGTCGCTCCAGTCGCCGCTCGCCGGCTGGGTGCCGAGAGCCGTCGCCACCTCGGTGGTGAAGGCGTCGAGCTCCGCGGTGATGGCCGCCCGTACGGGTTGGACGCCGCCGTGTCGCTCGCGGGCCAGGAAGCGAATGTGAGAGCGGTGCTCCCGTACGTGAGCGGCGATCACTTCGATGCTGCGGTCGATCAGTTCGGCCGCCCCGCCCTCCCCGGCGAGCACCGAGCGGATCATCTCGTGCAGGCTCCGCAGCGACTCGCCCACCAGGACCACGCCCAGTTCGTCCAGGTCGCGGAAGTGCCGGTAGAAGCCGGCGGGGGAGAGGCCGGCGGCCCGGGTCACCTCACGCACCCCGAGGCTGCTGAGGTTCTGGTGCTCGAGCAGCCGCAGGCCCGCGTCCAGCAGGGCGCGGCGGCTCTGCTCCTTCTGCGCCTGCCGGGTGCCAGGGGTGGGGCCGCTGGCCGGGGTGGGGGAGGAAGTGTGACTCACGTCATTCAGTAAACAACTGTTTGCCGACTTTGGCCAGCGTAGAGTGGAGAAGTCAGCGAACAGTTGTTAGCTGAACTGTTCGTCCCTCGGCTTCGGCCCAGTAGTCGCCCCGTCGTCGGCCCGTCCCGAAAGGCCCGCAGATGTCCTTCCTCGTCGCCATCGTCGCCATGGCAGTCCTGCTGGGTGCCGCGGCGCACACCAGTCTGTCGGTCTTCCTGGCCGCCGCCGGGGCCATCTCGGCCTGGCTGCTGCTCTTCGGGGCGCGCGAGAGCCTGGCCCGGCTGCGCCGCCGCTGAGCCGTGCCGCGAAGGCTCCCGCTGTCGAAGTACCGCACTCGCAAGGAGAGGAAAGCCTCGGATGAACGCCCTGACGCCCACTCGGCAGCCGCTCCCCGCACGGGCCCAGGAGGCGGACGGGATGGCCGTCGCCTCGTTCGTGCTGGGTCTGATCGGCCTGCTGCTCTTCAACCTGGTGCTCGGGCCACTGGCCCTGGCGCTCGGCTCGCTGGCACTGGCCCGGGGCACTGGCCGTCGCGGCCGGGCCCTGCTCGGGCTGGCCCTCGGCGTGGCGGATCTGGTCGTGCTGGCCGCGACCGTGGTCTCCAGTCACGGAATGATCTGGCGGTTCGGTCACTGACGTGACGTCAGGCCGATTCCAGGAAAGAAGAGTTCGTGCCGCCCGGAGCGACTGTCATCGCACCGGGCAGCACGCCGTTCCGGCCCGCCGGGCACCGCGTCAGAGCGGCAGCAGCTCAGGCCGCTTCGCCTCGACGTTGTCCCCCGAGGACTCGCCGCGCAGTCGCCGCCCCACCCAGGGCAGCAGGTAGTCGCGCGCCCAGGCCAGGTTCTCCCGCCGCTGCTCGGCCGGGGTGTGGGCGGCCTCGTCCGGCCACGGCGCGGCCGGGTCGTCGGAGGTCGGCAGTCCCAGCGCCCGGGCGGCGAGCAGCGCGACCCGCTGGTGCCCCTCGGACGAGAGGTGCAGCCGGTCCTCGCTCCAGGCCGGGCGGCTCCGCAGCGTCCGCAGCGACCAGAGGTCGGCCACCGCGCAGTCGTTGCGGTCGGCGATCGCGCGCAGGTGGACGTTGTAGGTGGCGATCTTGCCGCGCAGGTGGCGCAGCACCGGCACGTCCCGGGTGTCGAACCCGGTGCAGATCAGCACCCGCCCGGCCGCCCCGCGCAGTTCCACGACCGCGGCCTCGAACCGCTCGGCGACCTCGTCCGGGTCGCTGCCCGGGCGCAGGATGTCGTTGCCGCCCGCGCAGAAGGTCACCAGGTCGGGGGCGATCCGGCGGACCTGCGGGACCTGCTCGCTGGCGATCTGGTCCAGCAGCCGTCCGCGGACCGCGAGGTTGGCGTAGCGGAACGTGCCCTCGGGCTGCCCCTCGGCGAGCATCCCGGCCAGCCGGTCGGCCCAACCGCCGAACGTGCCGTCCGGGTTGGGGTCGTTCAGGCCTTCGGTGAAACTGTCCCCGAGGGCCACGTAGGAGGTGATGAGGTCAGAGGTCTCCAGTAGGTCAGCCATGGAACGAAATAGTTCACCTTCTCAAGTGACCTACGCCACCGTAGGTGACGGGTGGCGGAGCGTGACATTGGCCACGCACGGTTCGGGAATAGCCGGGTCAGCGCACCCGCGTCCAGTCCTCCCGGGAGCGCGCGGCGCCCGTGGCGGCGGCCAGCGTCATGGCGAACAGCATGACCGCGGGTGCCGCCAGGGCGAGTTGGCGGTTCAGGTGGCGGACGGCCAGCGCGCCCGCGGTGGCGCCGAGCAGCAGCACCAGCACCGAGAGCAGCCGTCGGCCGGTCTGCTCGGCCCGGCTCCGACCGGCCCCGGTGTCGGCGAGCGCCCCGGTCATGGTGCGGGTCAGCACGGTGGTGGTCAGGTCGGGCACGCCCAGCAGGTGGACCATGGCGTTCTGGAAGCCCATCGCCACCGCCAGCACGGCCGTGGCCACGTACCGGGCGGGGCCGGTGACCGGATCCGGGCCGGCGGCGGCCAGCGTGGCCGCGGCGGCCACCAGGACGGTCTCCAGGAACACCCCGTGCAGCATCGCCCGCCCGCGGTGCGGAACCCGACTGATCAGCCGTCCGCCGAGCAGGGCACCCAGCGCGAAACCGGCCAGCGCGGTGAGCGTGGCGCTGCGCGAGAACTGGGGAACACCGGCCAGGCCGAAGGCGAGGAAGGCCACGTTGCCCGTCATGTTGGCGACGAAGACCTGACCGAGCAGCAGGTAGCTCACCGCGTCCACCAGGCCGGAGGTCACGGTGAGGCCGAGCAGCAGTGGCGGCAGCTGGCCGTGTGGGTCGTCCGGCGCGGGGACGACGGTCCGCCAGGCACCTCGCAACAGTCCTCGCACGCCCGTGCTCCCTCCGGCGGCCGGCTCGGTCGCCGCCGGAGGAAACCCTAGGTCCGGTGATCGGGGTGGGCCGGGATCCGGCGCGCCCGGCGGGTCAGGGGCGGATCTCCACACCGCGCCAGAAGGCCACCCGGCCGCGGACCTGCTCGGCCTCCGGCTTGGGGTCGGCGTAGTACCAGGCGGCGTCGGTGTTGCGACTGCCGTCGACCAGCACCGAGTAGTAGCTGGCGGTGCCCTTCCACGGGCAGACCGTGGTGGTGTCGGAGGTCTCCAGGTACTCCGCCCGGACCGCGGCGAGCGGGAAGTAGTGGTTGCCCTCGACGACCGTGGTGTCGTCGCTCTCGGCGATGAGCTTGCCGTTCCAGTGCGCAGTGGTCATCACGCCAGTCTGACGCACCGGGCGTCCCAGCTCCAGCATTCCGGGCGGGCCGGGCGCGGGTCACGGCTGTTCACCCGGACGGGACGGCATTGCGGCCGGTTGCCGCCAAGGCGCTCCGCCCGGCGAGTGATCGTGCTCACCGCGCGGCCGAACGGGCGGTTCCGGCCGCGCCGACCGGGCGAGACTCCACCTCGACCCGATCGCCCACGACCGGACGAGGTGCGCCATGACCCTCACCCTGCTCCTGCTGATCGCCCCGCTGCTGCTCGCGGCGGCGCTGAGCACCGGCCTCGGGTCGGGCCCGACCGGCGTCGACTCCCCGGTCCGCCGCCGGCGCGGACGCCCAACGGGCCGGCACGCCGCGCCGCGCGGCCGGGGCTGAGTTGTGACGGGCAACGCCCGAGCGGACGAACGCGTCACCGCCGCGAGCCCGTTGGGCTCGCGGCGGTGACGCTCGGTCGCTGTGGTGGATCACTCGTGTCGCAGACCCTCGGGCCGGGCTCGCCGCCAGAGCATCGGCAGCCCGAGCGCGGTGGTCAGGAGGACGGTCGCCGCACCGGAGCCCGCCATGGTGGCGATGTCGCCCCAGGTGAAGGAGATCGGCAGGTGGGCCAGGTTCAGCAGGGCCGCGCCGAGTCCGGTGCCCGCCGCCACGGCGAGCAGCAGCCCGAGCGTGACCGGCAGCGCACTCTGCCAGAACAGCGACCAGCCGAGCGTGGCGCGTCGCGTGCCGAACGCCATCAGGACCGCCAACGCTCGCCTGCGCTCGTGGAGTTGCTCGGCCTGACCGATCAGCATGCTGATCCCGATGAGGAGCAGCAGCACCGCGGTGCTCGCCGTCAGTCCGTGTCGGATCGCGGTGAGCGAGGGGTCCGGCGCGCTGCTGAACGGGTCACCGATGCGGCTCTGCGGATCGAGCCGGAACGCGGTGGTGTTGATCACCTCCCGGGCGTCGGCGTTGTGCGGATCGACGCTCTCCAGCCGCACGGTGATCGACCGCCCGGCCAGCAGCGCGGCTGGCAGAGCGGCCGGAGTGGCCAGCAGGGTGCCGCCGCCGGGGCGGGCCCACGGCCTGGTCGGGTCCGGCAGCAGCCGCACCGTGGCGCGCGCCGCCGGAACCGTCCAACTCGTCCGGTCACCCTGGTAGTCGCGCACCCGGACGGTTCGGCCCGCGGCGGTGGGGGAGTTGGCCGGGTCCGTCGGGCCGGCCGCGGTGAAGACGTCGCCGTCCGCGCAGTCGGTGATGCTGCCGAAGGCGCGCAGCGTCGCGCAGTCGGCCGCCACCACCGGGATGTCGGGATCGTCCGGTCGCTCGCCCAGTACGGCGAACTCGCTGTAGCCGAGAGCCGATTCGACCCCGGGGGTGTGCCGGAAGGCGTCCGCGTACCGGGCCGCCCGATCGCCGTGGCCGGTGAAGTCGGCCACCAGCAGCCCGGGTTGACCCTGACCGGCCGAACCAGCGGGCCGGGCACCGTCGTTGGCGATGCCGCCCAGCAGGGTCTGCAGCGCGATGGCACCGGCCACCGAGACCACGATCCCGGCGACCGGGCGGGCCGCCGTGGCGGGGCTGGCCTGGATCCGCCGGATGGCCAGCTGCCAGGCCGGCGGGCCGTCGCGCAGCAGCCGGGTGGCCGGCGCCAGCAGGCTCGGCAGCAGCAGCGTGGCGCCGACCAGGAGCAGCAGCAGGCCGGTGACCAGCAGCAGCGTGCTGGTCGCGCCGCCGCCGAAGCCGGCGTCCCGGCCGCGCTGGGCGAGTAGCAGCGCGATGCCGGCCAGCGGCGGCAGCAGCCGCCACCAGAGCCGGCGCGCCCGACCGCGTCCGCCGGGCCGGGTGCCGCGCAGCACGCCGAGCGGCTCGACCGCGAGCCGGCGCATCGCCAGCAGGGTGACCACCACCGCCAGCGCCGGCACCGCGGCCAGCGCGAGCGCGCCGAGCAGCGGCTGCGGTCGCAGGTCACCCGGGAACACGCTGAGGCCCTGAATCGTGACGTGCCAGGCGAGTTGACGACAGATCAGAAAGAGGACCAGGCCAACGGCGAGGCCCAGCAGGGCGCCGGCCAGCGACTCGCCGGCGGCGATCCGCGCGGTGCCGGCCCGGTCCGCGCCGGCCAGTCGCAGTGCGGCCAGCCGTCGGTCGCGCGCGTCGCCGCCGAACCGCGCCGCGGCCCCCAGGAAGACGCCCACCGGGGTCAGCAGGATGACCACCCCGGTCAGGGTCAGCAGGGCCAGCACGGGGTCGAGCGGCTTGTGCGGCAGATCCCCGCCGAAGTGGTCGAGCCGTACCGCCTCCGGATCCCCGGCCAGCGTCGCGCTGCCGACGTAGTACGAGTAGTCCCCGGGGCCGGACAGCCCGGCCGGGCCGACGGTGCCGACGATCGGGTGGTCGAGCCGCTGCTGGAGCAGTCGGCCGTCCGGTGCGCGGAGCAGCGCGGCGAGCGCGGGGGAGGCCACCATCTCGCCGGGGCCGGGGAAGTGGGTGACGCCGAGCGGCAGCGGGGCGTTCGGCCCCTCGGGCTGGAGGGCCCGCCCGCGCACCTCGCGGCCGTGGTAGCTGGTGCTGACGTCGCTGAGCAGCAGGCTGTGGTCGGATCGCGGGACGTTCGACGGCGCGTCGAAGAGGTCTTCCAGCGCGTGCAGCCGGTCGTCGCGCTGGTGCCGCACGGTGGGGTACGAGGTGGCGAGCAGCAGGGTGGCCACGCCGATCCCGACCCCCAGTGCGGTGAGCAGGGTGCGGAGCAGGCTGTGCCGGCCGCCGGTGACCGCCAGCCGCAGTCCGAGGCCCAGCTCGGTGGTCCACCGGGCCGCCCGCCCGCGGGCGCCGGCACGGGGCGGGCGGTGGGCGGATCGCTCCACGGGGACGGTCACCGGTCGGCCCCCGGCTCACGGGTCCGTCCGTCGCGCAGCACGATCTCGCGGTCGGCGTAGGCGGCCACCCGGACGTCGTGGGTGACCAGCAGGACGGCCGTCCCGCTGGCCCCGGCGGCCGTGGTGAGCAGCGACATCACCCGCTCACCCTGGAGCGAGTCCAGCGCCCCGGTGGGCTCGTCGGCGAAGAGCACGGCCGGCTCGGTGACCAAGGCCCGGGCTATCGCGACCCGCTGGCCCTGGCCGCCGGAGATCTCGCCGGGCCGCTTGGCCGCCAGGTCCGCCACCTCCAGCCGCTCCAGCCAGTGCGTGGCCCGCTGGTGGGCGGCCCGGCGGCGCAGTCCGTTCAGCCGCAGCGGCAGTGCGACGTTCTCCAGGCAGCTCAACTCCGGTACCAGCTGGCCGAACTGGAAAACGAAGCCGAAGTCGCCGCGGCGCAGCGCGCTGCGCTCGGTGTCGGACATGCTAGTCAGGTCGCGGCCCCGGTAGCCGACCTTGCCGCGGTCCGGCCGGACGATCCCGGCCAGGCAGTGCAGCAGGGTGGACTTGCCGGAGCCGGATGGGCCCATCAGCGCGAGCATTTCGCCGGGCCGGACGGCCAGTGCGGCGCCGTTCAGTGCGGGGGTCGGGCCGAAGGCCTTGTGCAGGCCGACCGCGGTGAGCAGGGCGCCGTCCTCGAGGGCGCCGTCCTCCTGGGCGCCGGCGGAGGTCGACGGGGCGGAGGCGGTGCGGAAGGCGACCATCAGCGATGCACCTCCGCGGCCAGCTCGTCCAGCCGGGCGGCGGTGAGTTCGAGCCAGCGCAGGTCCGCCTCCAGGTGGAACAGCGCGTGGTCGCAGACCAGTTGGTCGACCAGGTCGCCGGCCAGCTTGCGCCGGGTGAGCTCGCGCATGTGGCGCAGGTGCTCGGCCCGCTGGGTGTCCAGCAGCTCGGTGGCCGGCCGGCCGGTCAGCAGTGCGAGCACCACCTTGGTGTAGAGGGTGTTCTGCAGGTAGGGCTCGGGGCTCTCCGGGGTGTCCAGCCACCGCGAGACGTCGGTGATCCCGGCCTCGGTGATGACGTAGCGCTTGCGCTCCGGACCCTCGCCCGGTTCGGTGCCCTCGACCTCGACCAGGCCGTTCTTCAGCAGTCGGGAGAGGGTCGCGTAGACCTGCCCGTAGTGCAGCGAGCGGCCGCGGCCGAAGCGCTCGTCATAGGCGCGCTTGAGGTCGTAGCCGTGCCGGGGTTGGGACTCCAGGAGTCCGAGGATGGTGTGGCCCAGTGACATGATAGTGACTATACACAGCGTGTATACATCGAGTGTATAGAAGCGCCGGATCGACCCTTGGGGTGCGGCGCCCCGGCGATCGCGGCAGGCTGGAGCCGGAGCCCCGTCGCCCAGCCACCCACTCGTCACCCAGGAGGGCCGTCATGACCGAGCAGGCTCAGGCACAGATCGGTGTCACCGGACTGGCCGTGATGGGACGCAACCTGGCCCGGAACTTCGCCCGGCACGGCCACCGGGTGGCCCTGCACAACCGGACCGTCGCCCGGACCAACGACCTGGTCGAGCAGTTCGGGCACGAGGGCGACTTCGTCCCGGCCACCACCACCGAGCAGTTCGTCGCCGCGCTGGAGCGGCCCCGGCGGGTGGTGGTGATGGTCAAGGCGGGCGAGCCGACCGACGCGGTGATCGACGAACTCGCGCCACTGCTCGATCCCGGCGACGTCCTGGTGGACGGCGGCAACGCGCACTTCCTCGACACCCGGCGGCGCGAGGCCGCGCTGCGCGAGCGGCGGCTGCACTTCGTCGGCACCGGGATCTCCGGCGGCGAGGAGGGCGCGCTGAACGGGCCGAGCATCATGCCGGGCGGTACCGAGGAGTCGTACCAGGTGCTCGGCCCGCTGCTGGAGTCCATCGCGGCCCAGGTGGACGGCACCCCGTGCTGCACCCACGTCGGCCCGGACGGTGCCGGCCACTTCGTGAAGATGGTGCACAACGGCATCGAGTACGCCGACATGCAGCTGATCGCCGAGGCCTACGACCTGCTGCGGCACGGCGCCGGCCGGCAGCCCGGCGAGATCGCCGAGGTGTTCCGGGCCTGGAACCGGGGGCGCCTGGAGTCGTACCTGATCGAGATCACCGCAGAGGTGCTGGCGCACACCGACGCCGCGACCGGCCACCCGTTCGTCGACGTGGTCCAGGACCGCGCCGAGCAGAAGGGCACCGGTCGGTGGACCGTGCAGACCGCGCTCGAACTCGGCGTCCCGGTCAGCGGGATCGCCGAGGCGGTGTTCGCCCGCTCGCTCTCCGGCAGCGTCGAGCTGCGCGCGGCCAGCCGCGAGCTGCCCGGGCCGACCGAGACCTGGCTGGACAGCGCCGCCGCCGACCGCTTCGCCGCCGACGTCGAACAGGCCCTGTACGCCTCCAAGATGGTCGCCTACGCGCAGGGCTTCCAGCAGATCCAGGCCGGCAGCGCCGAGTACGGCTGGCAGGTCGACGCGGGCGCGATGGCGACCATCTGGCGCGGCGGCTGCATCATCCGGGCCCGGTTCCTGGACCGGATCAAGGCCGCCTACGACGCCGACCCGAACCGCCCCACCCTGCTCACCGACGACCACTTCCGCCAGGCGCTCGGCGAGGCCC
This sequence comes from Kitasatospora sp. NPDC024654, assembly GCF_055559155.1. Lineage (NCBI taxonomy): Bacteria > Bacillati > Actinomycetota > Actinomycetes > Kitasatosporales > Streptomycetaceae > Kitasatospora > Kitasatospora sp. NPDC024654. Next base: position 96,172 of record NZ_JBVHLF010000021.1, on the reverse strand, counting down.
AGAGCGCCTGGCGCCGGGTGGTCTCCACGGCGGCGCAACTCGGCGTGCCCGCACCGGGGTTCTCCACCGCGCTGGCCTACTACGACAGCCTGCGGGCGGACCGGCTGCCGGCCGCGTTGATCCAGGGCCAGCGGGACTTCTTCGGCGCGCACACCTACCAGCGGGCGGACCGGCCGGGCACCTTCCACACGCTCTGGGCGGGCGACCGCAGTGAGCAGGAGCGCTGAGGGATCCGGCATGATCGTGGGGTGACCGACCAGCACGGGACCCGACCCGAACAGCAGCGTTACCTCCTCGACAACCGGCAGGACGAGGCCGGTGAGCGCTTCGTCGCGCTCGCCGAGCTCTTCGACCCGTGGACCCTGCGCCACCTCGACGACGCCGGGCTGACCAGCGGCTGGGCCTGCTGGGAGGTGGGCGCGGGCGGGCCCGAGCTGCCGAACCGGCTGGCCGAGCGGGTCGGCCCGACCGGGCGGGTGGTCGCCACCGACCTGGACACCGGCTGGCTGGCCGGTGACCGGGTGCACCCCCGGGTCGAGGTGCTGCGCCACGACGTCGCGGCGGACCCGGCGCCGACCGGTCCGTTCGACCTGGTGCACGCCCGGCTGGTGCTGGTCCACGTGGCCGACCGGGAGCGGGCCCTGCGGACCATGGTCGAGGCGCTGCGCCCGGGCGGCGTGCTGGTCCTGGAGGACGCCGACCCGGCCCTACAGCCGCTGATCTGCCTCGACGAGTACGGTCCCGAGCAGCGGCTGGCCAACCGCCTGCGGGCCGGGTTCCGCACCCTGTTGGCCGAGCGCGGCGCCGACCTCGGGTACGGGCGCACGCTGCCCCGGTTGCTGCGCGGGGCCGGGCTGGCGGACGTCCGGGCCGAGGCGTACTTCCCGGTGACCTCGCCGGCCTGCGCGGTGCTGGAGTCGGCCACCGTCCGCCAGGTCCGTGCCCAGCTGGTCGAGCGCGGCCTGGCCACCGAGGCCGAGATCGAGCAGCACCTGGCCGCCGTCGCGGCGGGCCGGCTGGACCTGACCACCTCGCCGCTGATCACGGCCTGGGGCAGGCGGGAGTAGCGGGGGCGGCGCGCCGGGGCCGGCCGGTCAAAACCTGCCGCCGGCCCGGTTCGCGTCTACGCTCGGCGGTGACATCGCACCAGGCCGGGCCCGGTCGCCGCAGATGCCCCGGGTCTGCCGAGGAACGGAGAACCGCACTCATGGCCGCCGAGCTGACCATCGAGCAGACCAGCAAGCTCATCGACACCGTCGCCCGCACCTCCAGTCACGCGGCCCGCGACATCGCGCTGTCCACCCGGTTCGCCGACGACCTCGGCCTGGATCCGCAGGGCCTCGACAAGCTCTACGGCCGGGTCCAGTCGGAGTTCGGGGTCACGCTGGCCGACGCGCAGACCGGCCGGCTGCGGACGGTCGGCGACCTCGCCGAGGCGATCGCCGGGAAGCTGTGAGCCGGACCGGTCCGGTCGCGCGGCTCACACCGACGGCGTCCCGGCGGGCTCAGTGCCCGTTCAGGCTCTCTCCGAGGGAGGCGGTCAGGCTGCCGTCCGCGGTGTCGCCGTCCAGCGACCGGACGAAGGTGCCGCGCAGGCCCTGCTGCCGGATGTACCGGCCCTTGATCCGGAGCGAAGCCGGGTCGTCGTAGGTGGCGAAGGTGCCGGTGGCCGGGTCGTACTTGTAGGGCTCGTCCGCCAGCGGGTCCCAGTAGGTCCGGCCCGGGGCGGTGATCACCTGGTTGTACTCCGGGGTCTCGCTCGCTCCCGCCGTCGCTGCCTGGAACAGACCGTCGTCGGCGGGACCGGGGGCGACCCCGGTCCACTCGTGGGCGTAGTAGGGCACGGCCAGGCCGATCCGGTCGGGGCGGACGCCCCGGCTCTCGTAGTACCTGACCGCCTGGTCCACGGTGAACCGGTTGTTCGGCGGGTTCGGGTCGCGCGGGTCCTGGAACAGCGCCGAGGAGAGGTCGGTCGGGCCGGTGGGTTCCCAACTGCCGTGGTAGTCGAAGGTCAACACGTTGAACCAGTCGACGACCCTGGCCACCTCGCGCAGTTGCTGCTCGGCGGCCATCGTCGGGTTGGCCGAGGTGTTCGCGGTGAGCAGGTAGCGCTCGCCGGTCCGTGCGCCCGCCTCGTCCAGCTGGTGGCGGAACTCCCGCATCAGCGCGGTGTAGTCCCGGGTGTCCTGTGGGTCGTGGGGGCTGCCGTCGCCGGGCTCGGCCGGGTACTCCCGGTCGATGGCGAAGCCGTCGAAGATGCCGGCCGCCGCGCCCGCGGGGAGGCCCGGCAGGTCGCCCTCGAGGTACTGGTCCACACAGGAGGAGACGAACGTCTGCCGGCCGGCCGCGCTGGCGGCCAGCTGGGAGAACCGCCCGGACCAGGCTCAGCGGCCGATCGACATCACGATCTTCAACCTGGGGTACGCGGCCTTGGGTTCGCGCAGCTGGTCGAGGTTGCCGAGCAGCGCCTGCCCGGGCCGGTCCGCCTTGCCGTCGACCGACTCGTCGGCGCTGAACGGGCGTTGGTAGTCGGCCCAGCAGTCGCCGCTGCCGCACCGGCCGTCCGGGGAGATGTCGCTGAAGGCGTAGCCCAGCTCGGTGAGGCGCTTGATGGCACCACTGGTGACCAGGTTCTTCTCCAGGAAGCCGGAGTAGATGCCCCACTGGGTGAAGTGGCCGGTCAGTTGCTTCTGGTCGGCCCCGGGGTGGGTGGTGGCGGCGGGGGCGGCGCCCAGCAGGGCGAGGACGCAGGCCGCCGCCGCGGTGGTGACGCCGGCACTGCGGACGGGGGAGCGACGAATCGCTGACACGGACTCTCCTTGGCGGGACGTCTCAAGAAGGCTCAGCGGTACGGGAGTCGGCGCTCACCAGGGTCCGCCCGGCGAGGCGGCGCGATATTGGCATAGACCAATGGCGGGGAAGGTACAGTCCGCCGCCCGCCGGGTCAATGCCCGGGCACCGCCGGCCGCGGACCTGCTGGCCGTGCACCCCCGGTGCTCCGGCCGGTGAGGGATCCCGGCACTGCTCGGGGCCGTCTCCACCTGCTCTCCACCCGGAGTCAACCCACGGACGGAGGTGTCCGGTAGGGCGCACCCCTAGCGTGGAGAGCACCCCACGGTCACGGAACACCACCACGAGAAGGAAGACGAATCATGCTGATCGGCCTCATCATCCGGCTCGTCAGGCCGCTCAGGCGGTCCGCCCGGTAGCAACGCGCCACGCGGCCCCCGGGAACGGGGGCCGCCCTTGGTGTCCTCCGCGGGAGGGGAAGTCCGGTCCCCGGGCCGGAGGTTGGAATACCGCCGCGGTCCGCGCTCGTTCCCCCAGCCATGAAGACTCTCGCGCTGATCGGCAGCGGCAACATCGGCAGCACCCTGGCCCGACTCGGCGTCGCGGCCGGGCTGAACGTCATGCTCAGCAACTCCCGAGGACCGCAGACCCTGTCCGGGCTGGTGGCGGAGCTCGGCCCGCGGGCCCGGGCGGCCACCGCCGCCGAGGCCGCGGCGGCCGGGGACTGGGTGGTGGTGACCGTCCCGTTGAAGAACTACCGCCAGGTGCCGGTGGCCGAGTTGGCCGGCAAGGTCGTGCTCGACACCAACAACTACTACCCCGAGCGCGACGGGCGCATCGCGCGACTCGACGCGGAGCAGACCACCACCGCTGAGCTGCTGCAGCAGCACCTGGTGGACGCCAGGGTCGTCAAGGCGTTCAACAACATCTACTTCAAGCACCTGGTCGCGCTCGCCCGCCCGGCGGGTGCCGCGGACCGCTCCGCCCTGCCGATCGCCGGTGACGACGACGCCGCCAAGGCGGCCGCCACGGAACTGTTGGACGCCCTGGGGTTCGACGTGGTCGACGCCGGGGTGCTGGCCGAGGGATGGCGCTTCCAGCGGGACACCCCCGCCTACGGCGTCCCCTATGCGAAGAATCCGCAGGGTGCCGCCGTCTCCGCGGACGACCCGGGCGCCAGCGCCGACGCCGCCACCCTTCGCGCCGCTCTCGCCGCCGCCCGCCGCTACCGCGACCTGCCCAGGAGCTGACCCGGGACCCAGGACGCGGGTTCGCCCGCGGGCGGGCGTGGGCGCGGCTGGACGGCGGTGGGCCCACCCCCGCCACGTCCCAGGACGTCGCCGCCCCCACCGGCGGCAGCGTCGCCCCCGCCCCCGCCCCCGCGGCCGACTGGCGGCGGCCGTCCGGCGGCGGCCACGGCGCCACCACGCCCGCCGCCAGGACGCTTCAGGGCGCTTTCGTCCCCGCCGTGACCACGTCGCAGGACGTCACCGGCCCCACCGGTGGCAACGCCGGACCGGCTCCCGCCAGTGACCAGCGGCAGCCCACCGCCGGGGGTGACCCCGTCACCGCAGATGGCGCCAAGCCCCCGGAGGCGACCCCGCGGAGCGCCGTCACGCTGGCCGGCGGCAGTAGTTGACCCCGCCGGCGCCGGCGCCGACGCCACCGGCTCCGCCCTCCCGTGGGCGGTCGGCGGGGCCCTCGCCCTCGGTGCCGGCGGCGCCTGGTACTGGCGGCCCGCTGCCGCTCCGCCATCGAGCGCTGAGCGCGGGCCGACTCCCGCTGAGAGCTGACTCCCCGCGTCGGTGGCCGGTGCGCGCCACTCGCCACCAACGCGAAGAACCAGCTCCAGCCGCGCCCTGACCCGGAAGCGACCGGGCTGGCATCCCGGGCAGGCCGGGCTCGTCCCGGACCTGGCAGAAGGCCGGCCGCCGGAGCCGTCCGGCGAGTGCTACGCATCGGTGCCGTCGGAACGGGTGGCACGCCAGCAGAGGGAGCGGAACGGGAGGTCGATCTCGCCGGCGCCGTCGAGCCCGTGCTGTTCCCGCAGCGCCCGCTCGGCCCCGGCCAGCAGCTCCCGCCGTTCGTCGGCGGGCAGCAGGATGACCGCGCTGTAGGTGCCGAGCAGCGCGGCCGCGTCGCCGGGCGTGCTGCGCCGGGTCCAGGTGAAGGCCCGCGACTCGATCCGGACGAACGGCGAGTCGGGGCCGGACAGGTCGGGGGGGGGGGGGGGGGGGGGGGGGGGGGGGGGGGGGGGTGGGGGGTGGGGGGGGGGGGGGGGGGGGGGGGGGGGGGGGGGGGGGGACCGCGGCG
>NZ_JBVHLF010000021.1:39593-91059 GCF_055559155.1 Kitasatospora sp. NPDC024654 | reverse complement strand
TAAAGGGCGTGGGACTCTACGATGTATCCCCACCCCCCCCCCCCCCCCCTCCTCCCCCCCCCCCCCCCCCCCCCCCCCCGAGGTCGACGGTCCGCTCGGGGCGGAACCGGGTCCGCCACTGCGCCACCCACGGCACGGTGTTGTCCAGGCCGCTCCACACCACGCCCAGCCGGCCCCCGGGGCGCAGCACGCGCCCGACCTCGGGGACCGCCCGCGCGGTGTCGAACCAGTGCCAGGCGGAGGAGACGATCACCGCGTCGAGCCGGCCGTCGGGCAGGGGCAACTCCTCCGCGGTGCCCTTCAAAGCGGTGACGCCGGGGCAGCGTGCGGTCAGTACCGCCCGCATCCGGTCGTCCGGCTCCACCGCGGTCACCTCGGCCACCCGCTCGGCGAGCAGCGCGGTGAGGGTGCCGGCGCCGGCGGCCAGGTCGAGCGCCCGGTGGCAGTCGGCGGGCAGCAGCCAGTCCACCGCCGCCTCGCAGGGCGCCGGGCGCAGCCGCCCGTAGTCCTCCGCGATGCTGCCGAACACCGTGGCCCGGGGACCCTGTTCAACGTGTGCGTCGGCCATGGCGAGATCTCCTGCGGCTCGGTGTGCGGGTGGGCCGGCGGGCGGACCCGCAGTGCTGCCGAGCATAGGCGAGCGTCCTTCGGCGCCGGCACCCGGGCGGTCGACCGGGGAACCGGCGGCGCACGGATATAAGGACCCTTCTTATCCCGGCCCGCCACGATCCGGGCATGACCTCCAAGACCTCCCATCGTTCGGTACCGACCCGACGCCGCCGTGCGGCGGTCGCGGCGTTCGTCGTGCTCGGCGCCGGCACGCTGACCGGCGTGAGCTGGTCCTCCGCGTCCGGCGCGACCGTCCGGCCCGAGGCCCGGCTGCACGACGGCCGGATCGACCTTCCGATCACCGGCGGGACGGCCGAGCTGCGGCCCGACTCGCTGGCGGTGACGGTACGCGCCGCCGACGGCAGCGAGTTGACGCTCTCCGCGCCCGCGGCCCAGTCGCTGGGGCAGCCCGGGCCGGTCAAGATCAGCCACGGCACGGCCAGTTGGACGCTTCCCGAGCACGGACTGACCGTGACGGCGGCGGCCGAGCAGGGCCGGCTGCGCGTCACCGTCCATGGCGGGCAGGACAATTCGACGCTCTCCTGGCCGGTCACCGGGGCCGACCGGACCGCCACGCAGGTTCAGCTGCCGAGCGGTGACGGGCTCGGCATTCCGGTCTCCGACCCGTGGTGGAACTCGACCTCCACCGGCCTGGCCGGCCACAGCTACGACCTCACCGCCGACCTGACCATGCCGCTGTGGGGCTACACCCTGGGCGGCCACGGCGTCAGCTACCTGGTGCCGCGGCCGGCCGGCACCGCACTCGGCTTCGCGTCCGACGGCACCCGGCTGCACAGCACCGGCGTGCACACCTTCTCCCAGTGGGAGGGCACCCAGGACTACACGGTCACCTTCGCCCTGACCAACCCGTCCCCGGTCGCGCCCGCGCTGGACTACCGGCGCTGGCTCACCGACCACGGCCAACTGGTCACCCTGCAGAGCAAGATCGCCGCCAATCCACAGGTCGGCAAGCTCCTCGGCGCGTTCCACGCCTACACCTGGGGCACCGCCCGGACCGCCCAGGGAGTCGCCCAGATGCAGCGGTTGGGACTGAGCCGGATGTGGCTCGGCTACGACGCCGACGACAGCCCGATGGACCCGCAGGCGGTCGCCGCCGCCGAGCGGGCGGGCTACCTGGTCGGCCCGTACGACTCGTTCGCCAACGGGCAGGACCCGCAGACCGCCGACGCGCCGACCTCCAGCTGGCCGGCCCCGGTCTATCCGGACTTCTGCATCCACGACCAGAGCGGCCAGTTGAAGGCGGGCTTCCACGACCGCGGCTGCTACCTCAGCTCGCAGGCCTTCGAGCAGAGCGCGGTCGGCCAGCAGGTGCTGGCCCAGCGCACCCGGCAGATGACCGCGAACGGCGCAAACAGCTACTTCCTCGACGTCGACGCGGCGGGGGAGTTGTACGACGACTACAGCCCGGCCCACCCGATGAACCAGTCGCGGGACGAGGCCAACCGGCTCGCCCGGATGGGGCGGCTGTCCGGTTCGGACAAGCTGGTCCTCGGCTCGGAGAGCGCCGGCAGCTGGGCCAGCCCGGTGATCGACTTCAGCCACGGCTCGGCCACCCCGGTGGCCGACGGGCTGTGGCCGCTGGAGCGGGACAAAGCGACCTGGGGTGGGTACGCGCCCGCCGGCGCGCCCGGGACGTTCTTCAAGCCGGTCACGCTGCCGGCCGACCTGACCAAGGCGATGTTCGATCCGGTGTACCGGATCCCGCTGTACGAGACCGCGCTGCACGACGCGCAGGTCAACCTGGACCGCTGGGAGCTCTCGTACACCAAGTTCCCCGCGCTGGAGACCGACCGGGCGCTGCTCGCGATGCTGTACAACACGCCGCTGAACCTGGTGCTGGACGGCCCGACGCTGGCCGCGCAGGGGAAGCAACTGGCGGCGCTGCAGAACTACTTCGCGCCGCTGCACGAGGCCGCGGGCACCCAGCCGATGACCGACTTCCGCTGGCTCACGCCGGACCACCAGGTACAGCGGACCACCTTCGGCGACGGCGTGCTCCAGGTCACCGCCAACTTCGGTACCAGCCCGTACGGTTCGCTGCCGCCCGGCTGCGTGGACGCCGAGCTCGGGGGAGACCGTCAGCCGAGGCGGCTCTGCCCGACGACGCTTCCGGCCAGGTAGTCGCACCGAGGCTGTCAAGGCGTTCGTTGCGAACCGGCCTGTTACTGAAGTGGCGACTGATGCCTTTGTGGCATTCCGGCCCGTCACCGTGGGACTTCCCCGGTGGCGGGCCGGACGGCATCGGTGGTTCGGATTGGCGGGATCCGATACCTTGCGCAGTTTATTTGCCTGTGCGTGGTTGTTATATGACCATCTCTTTACTTAGCTTGAGGTGAGGGCGAACGGACGGCGGCCCAGCCGCACCGCTCCGACGCGCCCGCGGCCGGCACGTCCAGTGGGGCGTGCCGCCGCAACGCATCGGGTACCACCATCACCTGCTGGAGAACCCTGTGAATCACCCTGTTCGGCTGCGTGACGCGATCTCCGAGACCGGGACCACCCCGCTCATCGGCGTCTTCGACATGTTCTCCGCCTCCCTGGCGGCTCAGCACTACGACGGAATGTTCGTTTCCGGTTTCGGCTTCGCCGCCTCGCACTACGGTCTGCCGGACATCGGCTACATCGCCTGGCCCGACATCGTCGCCTTCGTCCAGCGACTCCGGCTGGCCTTCCCCCGCCAGCACCTGCTGGTCGACATCGACGACGGCTACGTCGACCCGGAGACCGCCTGCCACGTCGTGCAGCACCTGGAGGCGGCCGGGGCCTCCGGCGTGATCCTGGAGGACCAGCAGCGTCCGCGCCGCTGCGGGCACGTCGACGGCAAGCTGATCCTCCCGCTGGAGGCGTACCTGGAAAAGCTGGAGATGGTCCTGGTCGCCCGTCGCGACCTGGTCGTCGTCGCCCGCACCGACGCCACCGAGGAGGGGGAGATCCTGCGCCGCGCGGAGGCCCTGGCGGAGACCGACGCGGACGTCATCCTGGTCGACGGCGTGCGCAGTGTGGAGTGGATCCGCAAGGTCCGTGCCGTCATCGGGGACAAGCCGCTGCTCTTCAACCAGATCGCCGGTGGCAAGTCGCCGCGGCTCTCGCTGCCCGAACTGACCGAGCTGGGAGTAGACGTGGCGATCTACAGCACGCCGTGCCTGTTCGCCGCGCACGGCGCGATCGACCAGGCGCTGCTCGATCTGAAGAAGGCGGACGGCCGGTTGCCGGAGTTCACCGCGGAGAGCGTAGGTGTCGCCCAGTCGCTCGCCCTGCTGGAGAAGAACATCAGCCGGCACCACCAACTGGCGGCCCAGGTCGGGTAGTCGGCCCACCGTCACCGCGACGGCGCCGCCACCCCCGGTTCCGGCCCCCGCACGTCCGCCGCCGGCGACTTCGCGGCCGGCCGGAACCACCTCGGCCCGCACGGCGCCACCGCCGGTGCGGGCGCGACGGCGACCACGCGGTTCTGACCGCCCGGACGGCCGTCCGCTCGAACGGCCGTCCGCCGCGTCGCCGGGGCCCTTCAGCCCGGCGGCGTGGCGGCGGTGTCGAACTCGTACCAGGTCCACTCCTCGGCCGCCCGGTAGCCGAGGGCGCGGTTGATCCCCAACATGTGGGTGTTGTCGGCGTTGTTGAAGGTCTGCACCCGGCGCGCCGCGGGAAACCCGTCGAGCATCCAGAGCGTCTGCGCGGCCTTGAGGCGGATGCCCAGTCCGTGGCCGCGGTGGCCGCGGGCCACCCCGGTGTCCCAGATGTCGAGGGACTCCGGCCCGTCCGGTGTGCTGGCGAAGATGGTGAACCCGGCGACCTCGCCCGTCGCGGTCACCGCGGCCAGCACGTGGCGAGCCACGCCCGCCCGCACCGACAGCCGTTCACGGCCGCGCAGCCGCTCGCGGTCGTGTGCGGCATGCTCGTACGCCAGCTCCCCCTGCGGGGCGTCGGCCATCGCCGCCATCGCGACGCAGAACGAGTCGGCCAGCTCGTCCGGGCAGTGGTCGGTCCAACGCGCCAGCCGGTAGCCGGAGTTCCGCTCGGTGGCCGCGGCGGTCGCGGTGAGTCGGGCCCGGGAGACGCCCGCGAGGTCGAGCACGGACCTGGTCACCAGCTCGACCCCGCGGCCCCCGTGCGCGGTGACCAGCGCCTTCACCGGTACCGTCGACGCGCCGTTGACGACCACCCGCGGTCGGCCCAACTCCGCGCTCACCGCCAGTACTTCGGCGAACAGGGCGGAGCCCAGGCCGTGTCCTCGGCCCGGGGGAGCGACCCAGACGGAGGCCGCCAGCAGGTCCTCGTTGGCGTCGTCCGTCCACTCCGCGATGGCCACGCCGTCGGCGACCCGCGCGCCGGCGTCGCGGAAGGCCCCGAAGACCCGTACGCCGCCGTGGAAGTCGGGCAGGCACCACAGGCGCAGTGTGCTCGCCGCAAGGGCCGGGAATCCGGGCATCTGCTCGCCGAGCACCGCCCGCGCGACCGGCAGCACCGCGGCCAGCTCCTCGGCCCGGTCGGCCGGACTGATCTCGCGAATCATCACCGACCCAACCAAGCACGCTACACCGCGCTGGTGCCACCGGATTTCCTCCGCTGCAGGCGGGAGTTGACGCCGGCCCGGCGTCGGCCCGGCCCGGCGCCGGTCCTACAGCTCCAGCAGGGCCGCCAGCCGCGCCTCGGGGAGGCTGCCCGGTGCGCGGCCGTTGCGGGCGAAGTCGTTGGCCAGGCGTTGCAGCGCCTCGTTGAGTGGTGTCGGCACCCCGTGCAGCCGCCCGAGCAGGACGATCTCGCCGTTCAGGTGGTCGGCCTCGATGTCGCCGGTGCCCCGGGCGAGGCTCTGCCAGGAGGAGCCTCCGGGGCGCGACTCGCCCTCGACGGGGACGGCCGTCACCAGGTCGCCGCGGACCGCCTGCTGCTCGGCCGTGCTGCGGTACGCGATGCCGGCGGCCGCCAGGACGGCCTCGCCCTCGGCCCGCGCCCGCTGCCACACCGCCGTGCGCAGGTCGCCCCGGATCGGTCCGCTCAGGGCCTCGAGCGCGTTGCCCAGATTGCTGAGCAGCTTGGCGTACTTCCAGCTCATCACCGAGTCGCTGACCGGCGCGCCGATCCGGGCGGTCTCCAGGTCCGCGGCGATCCGCTCGGCCGTCCCGTCGCGGCCCGCGGGGTAGCGACCCAGGTGCAGCATGCCGCTCAGCGGGCTGCCCAGGGCGCAGACCCGGCCCGGCTCCAGATGGGTGGCCGGCATCCAGACGCAGACGCCGTAGACCCGACGGAACCGGCGGAGCGCGAGCCGCTCGTTCGCCACGCCGTTCTGCGCGCAGAGCACCGGCAGCAGCTCACCCGCCGTCCCGCCACCGGCCACCGGCTGCGCGGCCCACTCGGTCAGCAGCGCCTCGGAGTGCTGGGTCTTCACCGCGAGGACGAGCACGTCGTCCCGGCGCAGCTCGACCTCCAGCGGTCCGCCGTGGGCGGGTACGGCCAGCTGCTGGACGCCCTGCGGGGTGGCGAGCCGCAGACCGCCCTGCCGCAGGGCCTTCAGGTGGTTCCCGCGGGCGATCAGGACCACCTCGTGGCCGCTCTCGTACAGCCGTCCGCCGATCGTGCCGCCGATCGCGCCGGCGCCGATGATGATGTAGCGCATGTGTCCAGCATGGCAGGCCGGGGCGGCCTCCCGGCAGGGTCTACGCCCGGAGCTGATCCCCCGTCACGACCGGTGGCCCCGGGTCGGGGCACCGAACCAGGTGCGCAGGGCGGCGTCCGGCCGCTCGCTGTCGTCCTGGCCGACCCAGCACACGTAGCCGTCCGGGCGCACCAGGACGGCCCGGATGTCGGGGGGCCCGAGGGCGGCGGCGGTGTGGTCGACCCGGTCCGTCCAGGGCGCGAGCGCGGCGACCGGGCCGGGCCGCTGACCGGACGTCAGGAGCAGGCCGCGGCCGGTGGGCAGTTCGATCCCCGGCAGCCGGGCGCCCAGCAACGGGTGCGCGGGGGAGCCCGGCGTCGGGTAGCGGATGTCCAGGCCGGAGATCATGCCGGCGATGCGCCGGTTGGCCTCGGGTACGGTGAGCAGCCCGGCCACGGTGGCGCGCAGCGCGCGGGCGTCCGGGTCGGGGGAGGAGAGGACGCCCTGGGCCCGGGTGTTCTCCAGCACCATCGCCCCGACCGGATGCCGCTCGGCGTGGTAGCTGTCCAGCAGCCGCTCGGGCGCCCAGCCGTGGAGCTGGGCGGCGAGCTTCCAACCGAGGTTGAAGGCGTCCTGCATGCCGAGGTTCAGGCCCTGGCCGCCGGCCGGCAGGTGGATGTGGGCGGCGTCGCCGGCCAGCAGCACCCGGCCGTCGCGGTAGCGCTCCGCCTGGCGGGAGGCGTCGGTGAACCGGGACGCCCAGCGCAGCTCGCGCAGCCGGACCCGGTCGCCGTGGTGGGCGAACAACGCGGCCCGGACCTCGTCCTCGGTGACCGGGGCGGACCGCTCCAGGCGCTGTTGCTCCGGGCCGCCGAAGAGCAGGCGGTGCACGCCGCCGTCCAGCGGGAGGAGGAAGGACAGGCCCTTCTCGTCGGGTTCGAGGGAGGGCAGCCGCCACTCGGTCCCCGCCGCCGGGCCGCCGTCGACGACCACGTCCGCGACCACCATCGACAACCGTCCGTCCCGGCCGGGGAAGGGCATCCCCAGCAGGTGGCGGACCGTGCTGTGGCCACCGTCCGCGCCGACCAGGTACCGCGCGCGCAGCCGCCGCGTCCGGTCCGGGCCGGTGACGGTGGCCGTCACGCCCTCGTCGTCCTGCGCGAGGTCGGTCAGCTCGTGCCCGCGCAGGAGTGGGACGCCGTGGTCGGTCAGGCGGTCCTCCAGGCACTCCTCGACCCGGGCCTGTGGAATGCCCAGCTGGTACGGGAACGGAGTGTCGAAGACCGAGTAGTCCAGGGGCATCCCGGCGAAGTGCCCGCCGGGGATGGTGGCCAGCGTCCGGTCCAGCACCGGCTCCAGCCAGCCGCGCAGCTGCAGGATCTCGGCGGTGCGCGGCTGTAGGCCCAGGGCCTTGGACTGGCCGGTGCGCTCGGGCAGCCGCTCCAGCACCAGGGCGCCGACGCCCGCCAGCTGTAGCTCGTTGGCCAGCAGCAACCCGGTCGGGCCGGCACCGGCGATCAGGACGTCCACGTCGTCGGAGGTCATGTCCCACCCCTTCCACTCCGTAGCTCCCCATCCTGCGCCGCGTGCCCGAGCAGCGGGAGGGAACCCCGGGTCGTCACCCGAACGGCTTATCCAAGGCGGATACATTCAGGTATCCGATGCTCGGATGTATCGTGTGCCTGCAGTCACCGCACCGCTCCGCACCTGGAGGTCCGATGCCCAAGGGCACCACCAAGCGCCGGCCGCGCACCCGGGCCGCGCTGCTCACGGCAGCGCTGGAGGCCTTCGCCGAGCACGGCTTCCAGGCCACCACCATCGAGCAGGTCTGCGTGCGCGCCGGGTACACCCGCGGCGCGTTCTACTCGAACTTCAGCAGCAAGGAAGAGCTCTTCCTCGCGCTCTTCGACCAGCACGCCGAGCGGACCCTGAGCCGACTGGCGGCCCGGATGGACACGCTGGCCACCGAGGACTTCTCACTCGACCGGCTCGCCGAACTCGTCTCCGAGGTCGAGCCCGCCGAGCGCGAGTGGTACCTGGTGACCACCGAGTTCACGCTGCACGCCATCCGCGACCCGCAGGCCGCCTGGATCCTGGCCCGGCACGACGGCCGCCTCCGGGCGGAGCTCGCCCGCGGCCTCACTGGCTACCTGGAACGCGCCGGCCTGACCCTCACCGTCGCGCCCGAGGAACTCGCCCGGCTGCTGATCGCCATCCGCGAGGGTGGTCTGGCGCAGAGCTACGTCGAGCCCGAACAGCTGCCTCCCGGAGGGCTGGACCGGCGCTTCCTGGCCACGATCCTCTCCGCCGTCACCGTCCGCGCCGACGCCGCCGACACTGCCGCCACCGCCACCGCCACCGCCGACCCGGGAGACCGATCCGCATGCCCAGCCCCACCCCACGGCGACGCCTGAAGGTCGCGGTCCTCGGTGCCGGAAGCATCGGCTGCCACCTCGGCGGCCACCTGGCCCCGCACGCCGACGTCACGCTGATCGGCCGGCCGGCGCTCCGGGAGGCCCTGGCCGGTGGCCTCACCCTCACCGCCGCCGGCCGGCCCGCCCGGCACCTCCCGCCGGACCGGCTGGTGGTGGCCACCGCGCCGGACGCGGCCGCCGACGCCGATTTCGTCCTGGTCACCGTCAAGTCCGCGGCCACCCCGACCGCCGGCCGGGAACTCGCCGAGCACCTGCGCCCGGGCGCCGTCGTCGTCAGCTTCCAGAACGGCCTGCACAACCCGGGCATCCTGCGGGCCGCGCTGCCCGGCCACACCGTGCTGGCCGGCATGGTCCCGTACAACGTCCTGCAGACCACCCCGGGCGCCTTCCACCAGGGCAGTACCGGCTCGCTCATGATCGACGACACGCCGGAGGGAGCCGGGCTGCTGGAACTGCTGCGGGCGGGCGGCCTGGCGGTCGAGGCGCGGCGGGACATGCGCGAGGTCCAGCACGCCAAGCTGCTGCTGAACCTCAACAACGCCGTCAACGCGCTCTCCGGCCTGCCACTGCGCGACCAGCTCGGCCGGCGCGCCTACCGGCGCTGCCTCGCGCTCTGCCAGCAGGAGGCGCTGGCCGCGCTGCGCGCCGACGGGGTCCGGCCCGCCCGGCTGGGACCCGTCCCGCCGACGCTCACCCCGGCGCTGATGCGGCTGCCCGACCGGCTCTTCCGCCGGATCGCCGCCGGCGCGCTGGGCATCGACGCGCACGCGCGCTCGTCCATGTGGGAGGACCTGGAGCGCGGCCGGGCCACCGAGATAGACGCGTTGCAGGGCGAGGTGGTGGCGATCGCCGCCCGGCACGGCCGGACGGCCCCCGCCAACGCCCGCCTGGTGGCCCTGGTCCGCGAGCGCGAGGTGGCGGGCTCGGCCGACGCCCGCCGCTGGACCGGTTCGGACCTGCTCGCGGAACTCACCGCCGCCCGCGCGGCCGACAAGGCGGGCCGCCCGGTCTGAGTAAACGGATCCATTGCCGTATCGGATACATCGGCGTACTTTTTATAGGGCAGACAGGACCACCACCCCTGGAGGACGGCCATGACCACCCCTGTGCCCGCCGCCGTGTCCGCCGTCGTCGGCCCCACGCCGGACGGCGTCACCTTCCCCCTCCCGCCGACCTTCGACTCCGTCGAGGCCGAGCGGCAGTACCGCAAGGAGCAACTCGCCGCCGGATTCCGGCTGTTCGGCAGGTTCGGCTTCTCCGAGGGCGTCGCCGGACACATCACCGTCCGCGACCCGGAGAACCCCGAGTGGTTCTGGGTCAACCCCTTCGGGCTGAGCTTCAACCTGATCAAGGCCTCCGACCTGATCCTGGTCGACCACCAGGGCACCCTGCTGCACGGCAACCGGCCGGTGAACAAGGCCGCCTTCGTTATCCACTCCCAGGTGCACGCCGCCCGCCCCGACGCGATCGCCGCCGCGCACTCCCACTCGCTGTACGGGAAGGCGTTCTCCAGCCTCGGCATCCCGCTGGACCCGATCACCCAGGACGCCTGCGCCTTCTTCGAGGACCACGGCCTCTACGGCGACTACCGCGGGGTGGTCAACGAGCTGGAGGAGGGCCGGCGGATCGGCGCGGCGCTCGGCGGGTACAAGGCCGTGATCCTGCAGAACCACGGCCTGCTCACGGTCGGGCACTCGGTGGCCGAGGCCGTGTGGTGGTTCATCACGATGGAGCGCTCGTGCCAGGCGCAGCTGCTCGCGATGGCGGCCGGCACGCCCAAACTCATCGACCGGGAGACCGCCCGGCTGACCCGGGAGCAGATCGGCAGCCACCTGGCCGGCTGGTTCCAGGCCCGGCCGCTGTGGGACCAGATCACGGCCTCCGATCCGGATCTGTTCGACTGACCCGCTCGGTGCGACCTCGGCGCCGCCCCGCGATCAGGCGGAACCAGCGGCTCGGGATCAGGATGGTAGGAGGTGTACGTCCTGTTCCAGCGATGAGGTGGGCGCCATGAGTTACCCCTCCGAGAACCCGTCCGGGGCCACCCCGGGGCCCAACGAGGCGCACCAGCCGCCGCCCCGCGAACCCGACCGGCCGCAGCCGCCGCACCAGCCGCCGCACGTCGGGCTCGGCGAGAGCCCGTACGGCGGCGCCCTGAACGTGCTCTCCAACGCCGCCTGGCAGGTCCTACTCACCGCGGGTGTGGCCGCCATCGCCCTGGGCGTCTTCGTGCTGGCCTGGCCGGCCGCCACGCTGGTGGTGGTCGGGGTGCTGTTCGGCATCTACCTGCTGGTCAGCGGTGTCTTCCAGTTGGCCGGCGCGTTCGGCCACCACGTGCCCGGGCACCTGCGGGCACTCAGCTTCATCAGCGGTGCGTTCTCCTTGCTGCTGGGCCTGATCTGCTTCCGGGGAGCCGCGGAGTCGATCCTGTTGCTCGCGCTGTGGATCGGCTTCGGCTGGCTGATGCGGGGCACGCTCATGACGGCGATGGCGATCTCGACGCACGACCTGCCGGCCCGCGGCTGGCAGATCTTCCTCGGTGTCATCACCGGGCTGGCCGGCGTGGTGCTGATCGTCGCGCCGTTCCACTCGATCGCCGCGCTGACCCTGGTGGCCGGGATCTGGCTGATCGTCCTCGGGGTCACCGAGGTGATCCACGCCTTCCAGCTGCGGGGCCGGTCGAAGAAGCTGGTGGCCGGTGCCCAGGGCACCCGGGCGCGGCTGGGGTCGCACCCGCACCCGCAGGTCTGATCCCGGGCCGACGGGGTGGCGCGGGTCAGGAGCCGCAGTGGCTCCAGCCGCTGGTCCAGCTGCTGCCCTGGTACGAACCACCCCATTCGACACAGGTGTTGGGGGCGTGCTCGGTGACCGGGCCCGCGTAGTAGGTGAAGCTGCCCGGGTTGCTCGCCGAGCCGCCGCCCTTGACGGCCAGCGTCGCGTTCATCGGGACCGCGCCGCCGACGTCGTTCGCGAGCGTGGTGACGCAGTTGTCGCCGTTGGCGTTGTCGTAGAGCAGGTACACGGTGGCGGAGCCGAGGCTGTGCGAGTCGATGACGTTGTATCCGCCGCCGCACACCTGGCCGGCGCCGTAGGGGTTGTGGCCGGTCGGGGGCGGCGTCGTCGGCGAAGCCTTGGGGGTCGGGTCGGCGCTGGGGGCCGGGGCGGGGGCGGCCGGCGCTGCCGGCGCACCGCCCGCTGCCGGCGCACCGCCCGCTGCCGGCGCTGCCGGCCCGGCCGTGCCCGAACCGGTGGGAGTGACCGGCCGGGACGTGCCGGCCGCGGCACCACCGCTGGTACCGGCGGTGGCACTGGCCGGGGTTGACGGGTCGGCGGAGGCCGAGGGGCTGCCCGAGGGGGTGGCGCTGGACGCCGTGCCGGTGGGAGCGACCAGCGGGCTGAGACCACCGTCGAAGCTGTTGGCCGTCGTGGCGGCGGCGCTGGCGGCGCTGGCGGCGGAGTGCGCCGACTTCTGCCCGGAGCCGGAGAACTGGACCGCGGCGGTGATCAGGCCGCCGATGGCGGTGGTGGCCACGACACCGGCCGCCGCCGCGCGGATGTGCCTGCGTCGTCGCACCTGGCGCTCGTGACGCTCCGCCAGCGCGGCCCAGTCGGGCTGCGGCGCGGTGGTCACCAGCGGTTCGTTGTTCCAGGCCGGTTCGGTCCCCCGTGTGTCCGTCATGAGCCGACATCCTAGGGCCTGTCCGGCGGGTCCCGGGGTGGCGGCGTCGCCATCGCCGAGGCAGCCGGTGCCCGATCGGTTCCGGCGCGCGCGATCGGCTCGGAGCTGGTCTGCTGGTTCGGGGGAGGCCCTCGCGCCAGGACCCAGGGGAGAATCAGATGAGCACTTATCGAGTCGCACAGGTGGCCGCCGTCGGCGGGCCGTTCGAGATCGTCGAGCGTGAGGTACCGCGGCCAGGCCCGGGCCACGTACGGATCGCCGTGGACGCCTGCGGGGTCTGCCACAGCGACGCCCTCTTCGTCGACGCCGGGGTTCCGGGCCTGCGCTTCCCGCTGGTCCCCGGGCACGAGATCGCCGGGCGGATCGAGGAGTTGGGCGAGGGAACGGACAGTGGTTGGCAGGGGGGCGACCGGGTGGCGGTGGGCTGGTTCGGTGGCAGCTGCGGCCACTGCACGCCCTGCCGGCAGGGCGACTTCATAGTCTGCGTCAACCTGCGGGTCCCGGGCTGGGCGTACGACGGCGGCTTCGCCGAGGCGGTGGTCGTCCCGACCGGCGCGCTGGCCCGGATCCCCGACGCGTTGACGGCGGCCGACGCGGCACCGCTGGCCTGTGCGGGGGTGACCACGTACAACGGGCTGCGGCGCAGCTCGGCGCGCCCCGGCGACCTGGTCGCCGTCCTCGGTCTCGGCGGCCTCGGCCACCTGGGCGTGAAGTACGCGGCCGCCATGGGCTTCGAGACCGTGGCGATCGCCCGCGGCGCCGCCAAGGCCGACTTCGCCAAGGAGCTCGGCGCGCACCACTACGTCGACAGCACGGCGGGGACCAGCGTCGCGGACGCGCTGCAGGCCCTCGGCGGTGCCAAGGTCGTGCTGGCCACCGCCGGCAACTCCGACGCCATCACGGCGACCGTGGACGGGCTCTCCCACCGCGGCGAGCTGGTGGTCATCGGCGCGGCCGGCGAGCCGCTGGGCGTCAGCCCGGTCCAGCTGCTCATGCAGGGCCGGATCCTCCGTGGCCACCCGTCCGGCACCGCGCAGGACGTGGAGGACACCATGGCGTTCAGCGCCCTGTGCGGGATCCGCCCGATGATCGAGACCGTGCCGTTGGACCAGGCCGCCGAGGCGTACCAGAAGATGCTCTCCGGGGCCGCCCGCTTCCGGATGGTGATCACCACCGGCTGATCCCGCGCTGCCGACCTCGCGCGGCGATCGGCCGAATGGCGGAAGCCGACCCGTGGCGAGACGATGCAAGGGGCTTCATGAGGCCTGAAGCGTGCCACTGGGCGCGACCCGCGCGGCCCACCGCAATCAGGAGGACATCATGACCACGGCCAAGGACATCATGCATCCGGGTGCTCACTGGATCACCAAGGACGACTCCCTCGACCACGCGGCTCGGCTGATGCGTGAGCTGGACGTCGGCGCACTGCCCGTCGGTGACCCGAACGAGCGGCTGTGCGGGATCATCACCGACCGGGACATCGTCGTCAAGTGCGTCGCGGAGGGGCGCAACCCGGCCGACTGCAAGGCCGGCGACATCGTCGAGGGCACCCCGCGCTGGATCGCGGCGGACGCCGACATCGGGGACGTGCTGCACGAGATGGAGAGCCACCGCATCCGCCGGCTCCCGGTGATCGAGAACAAGCGGCTGGTCGGCATGATCAGCGAGGCCGACCTCGCCCGGCACCTCCCGGACGAGCAGCTCGCCGAGTTCGCCGCGCACGTCTACGCGCCGACCGGGGCGCGGCGCTGAGCGCGGGACCCGTGAGATCGGGTCCCGGTGCCCCGACCTGTCGACAGGTCGGGGCACCGGCGTGTCAAATGGGTGAACCGCAGGTCCGGGAGCTGAGACCATATGCGGTATGAGCATTGCTGAACCACTGACCGAAGCGCTTCGCCGCCGCAACGAAGTACAAGAACGCCACCGGCTGCAGCTGGCCGCTCTCGACGCCTACAACCAGGCACTCGAGCAGACCGCCCAGGCCCAGGCCAATCTGAGCCGGACGGTCGCCGGGGCCGTGGAGGCCTTCGGCGGCCTGGACATCACGGCCAACCTGCTGGACCTGACGCTCAAGGAGGTCCGCACGCACGTGGCCGCCCACGAGGCGGCGAGCCAGGAGGCCGCTCCGGCCGCCGACGCCGCCCCCGTGCCGGCAGCCCGGCCGGCCGGTAACGACAAGTCCGACACTTCCGACAGTCCCGACACATCTGACGCACCCGAAGCATCTGACGCAGCTGGCAAGTCCGACGGCTAGCGCGCCGAGGTCCCGGGGTCGGTCGTGGCCGACCCCGGGACGCCTGGCGCCGGTCGGCCGGTCGGGTGACGATCAGGCCCACGAGCTGCAGCTGGAGAAGCCAGCGAAGGTGGTGCCGCACACCCAGGCGTCGGCCGTGCCGTTGACCATCGGCGTGACGATGTCCTCCGGTTCGTCGTCGTCGGCGTTGCCCGTGCTCTGCACCTCTTCGAGCGTGTTGTGCACCTCGATCGCGGCCAGGTCCGCGGTGGTCTGCGCCTCGGCCCAGTTGGCGTTGCACGAGCCGCTCCAGCGAAGCTCCACGGTCGTGCCGGCGACCGTGGTCGTCGCGACGGTGATGGCGTCGTCGCAGCCCGCCGCGACCGGATCGAGGCCGGGGCAGCTGCCACCGGAGCAACTCGCCGCGTGTGCCGCCGTGCTGAGGGCGGGGATCGAGCTCAGGCCGCCGACGGCGAGCATCAGCGCGACAAGGGCCGGTGAGTATCGTGCACGTATCATCATTTTCGCTTTCTGGCCGGGTGGGTCACGGCGGTTCGCGGCGCACGGTGTGGTGTAACTGAAAATGTCCGCTTCCGGCATCGGCCCGGCAACAGCAGGGACGCCCCGCAGAACCCCGGTGTGCCAAGAAAATCGCAGGTCAGAGCGGATGTTATGGGCGTGGATCGAGGAGTCCGGCAGCCGTCCTTCCGGACGAACCGCGACCCGCTCGAACTCTCCGCCCACCATGCGGAGTTCGGGGCCCGCCCGGACCGTTCCCGGCGAGGTGGACCACACGGCCCGGCAGTTGCCCGGCGCTCCGGCCCGGCGCACGGGCCCGCAGGCCGGCCACGAGGCGGTGCGTGGCCCGTCACCTGGCCGAGGGACCGCGATGCTGACGGCCGCACACCGGTGGCGGTGGGCACCCGGGACCGAAACGGCCCTGCGCGCCGCTTCGGGACCGAAGCAGCGCGCAGGGCCGTACCGTGCCGCCGGGCGGGTCAGCCGACCGGCACCGGCCGGCGCCGCGGGATCTCGGGAGTGGTGGCACCGAGTGCCGTGTCCTTGGTCTCCTCCGCCCAGAGCACGCACACCGCCAGACCCAGCGCGGTGACACCGGCGGCGATCAGCATGGTCGGCCCGGTGCCCAGCCCGGTGAGCGAGAGCGGCAGCAGGTACGTCCCCACGGCCGCGCCGATCCGGCTCACGGAGGTCGCCACCCCGACCGCGGTCGCCCGGATCTCGGTGGGGAAGAGCTCGTTTGGGTACGTCCAGTCCAGCACGTTCGGGCCGCCGCACAGGAACGCGTACGCGCACAGCGCGAGCAGCGCGACCGCGGCGGGGGCGGTCGGCCACACACCGAGCAGCGCGAGCGGGACGATCATCAGCGCGAACGACCAGATGATCGTGGGACGCCGGCCCTTGCTGTCGATCAGGCGCAGCGCGGGGTAGCAGCCGATCAGGAACACCAGGCTCACCGCGCCGGTCCCCAGGGTGTCCAGGACGGTGCCGCCGGGCATGCCGAAGGAGCTGAGGATCTGCGGCCCGAAGGTCAGCATCGCGAACAGCGGGCCGACCTGGCAGAGGAAGAACAGCCCGCAGAACAGCGTCCGGCGCCGGTACCGCGGGGTGAGCAGCTCGCGGAACGGGCTGGTGCGGGCGGTGGTCCGGCGGGGCGGCAGCAGCTCACGGCCGTCGACCCGGACGCCCAGGTGCTTCTCGACCAGGGCGACGGCCTCGCCGACCCGGCCGTTGGCGGCCAGCCAGCGCGGCGACTCGGGGGAGCCTCGGCGGATCACCAGGAAGACCGCGCACAGCACGGTCGAGCTGGCCAGCATCCAGCGCCAGCTGCCGGTCCCACCGAACTCCAGGAAGAGGTAGCCGACCACGTAGGCGAGGACCGAGCCCGCGTACCAGGCCACGATCTGCTTGCCCAGCAGCCGGCCCCGGTGCTTGCTGGGAAGCCACTCGGCCAGCAGTGAGGTGGCGATCGGGTAGTCCGCGGCGACCGCCATGCCGAGCACGAAACGCAACAGGGCGAGGGCCCAGACCCCGTCCACCCAGAAGGAGAGGGCCGAGCAGACGATCATGACGACCAGGTCGGCGGTGTACATCACCTCGCGGCCGATCCGGTCGGTCAGGACGCCGAACAGGGCGCCGCCGACGAACATGCCGATGAGCGCGGCCGCGCCGATCAGGCTGACGGCGGCCGTGCTCAGGCCGAGTTCCGGCCGCATGCCGATCAGGGCCACTCCGACGATGCTGAGGATGTAGCCGTCGAGCAGTGGGCCGCCGGAGCAGGCCAGCGCCAGTCTCCGGTGGAAGGCGGTATACGGGGCGTTGTCGATGGTGCTGGACATTGCCAGGTCCTCCGAGCGCTCCTCCGGATCACGGTCCGGCTCGGCGCGGGTTGTCGAGGTCAGGGGTCGGGACGGTCCCTGCGGACCGTCCCCATCGCCCGTAGTGGCGGGCGACCGTCCACGGTTACCCGGGACCGGCCGGGGCAACCGGGGTCGAAGGACCTGACCTCCAGGGACCAAAGTCCCTGGAGGATCATGGGCGGATGACCGCTTCCGTGCCCCCGTCGCCCGCCTTCTCGGCGCCGTCCACCGAGGCCACGGCGGTTCGGTTCGATCTGCACTGCCTGGTGGCGCTGCTGCCGGCGGAGGAACGCCTGACCGCGCTGTCCGCGCTGGTCGCGGCGGACGGTGACCTGTTCCTGATCGGTTTCGACCCGCCCGCCGCGGTGTGCGAGGCGGTGGTCGCGCGCGGCGCCCGACCGGTGCGGGTGGCGCTGGCGCGGCGGGTGGGCGGCGCGGCCACGCAGCTGGGGTTGGCGGAGCTGGCGGATCCGGCGGTGGACGCCGCGTTGAGCGACAACGCCTCGCTGGACTTCGCGGCGGAGAGCGTGCTGCGCCGGCGGGACCCGGCGCTGCTCGCCACCGCCCGCCACCGGCTGATCAGGCGTTCCCCGGGGATCCTCGCCGACCTCCTGGACCGGGCCGGGCGGCGGTAGGCCGTTCTCGGTGAAGCGCGACGGCCGGGTAGTCCTCGGTGTAGGACTGGCCGTTGGCGCCGTGGTAGGTGCAGGTGCGCGCGGCGGTGTCGACGTCGTACCAGACGACTCCGGCCTCCCAGCAGCCGCGGGCGAACTCGGGGAAGGTCGTCTCGCCGGCCTGGTCGGCGCGCAGGGTCGCGACCAGGGCCGCCTCGTCGAACGCCGGGACGGGCGCGAAGCCGCTGGTCAGAGGCTCGCCCTGGACCACCACGTCGCCGTGCCCGGTCAGGTAGAGGAAGGCGTTGGCCGGGACGGCCATCCGGCAGTGGGTGACCCCGGCCCGGCGCAGGCTCTCGGCGAGATGGGGGAAGCCGCCCACCTTCGGCCGGACGGCCTCGCCGCGTTCGAGGGCGGCCCGCAGCCGGGTGATCGCATCGGTGCTCATGCTGTTCTCCTGGTGGTTCCTGGGTCTCTCCTGGTGGTTCCTGGGTCGCGCACGCCTCGGGTGACATGGCGACGATGACACCAGAGTGCCATACTGACAACATGTTGTCTGATTGGGAGGTGGAGCCGAACCATGGCGGAGGAACTTCCGCTCCTCGTGGCCGACGTCTTCGAGGCCGCGGGCGCGCTGCGCCGGGTGGGGGAGGCACTGGCGGCGACCGAGGGGCAGACCCAGGCCCGGTGGCAGCTGATGAGCGTGGTCAGCGAGGAGGCGCTGCCGGTGGCGCGCGCCGCCCGCCGCCTCGGGGTCGCCCGGCAGGGCGTGCAGCGGATCGCCAACGAGCTGGTCCGCGACGACCTCGCGCGGTTCCGGGCCAACCCCGACCACCGCACGTCACCCCTGCTGGAGCTGACCGACGCCGGGCGGCGGACGTTGGGCCCGATCACGCTGCGCGCGGCCGCCGCGCACCGGGCGATGGGGGAGGGGATCCCGGAGCACGAGCTGGCGGCCGCGCGCGCCCTGCTGCGCCGGCTGACCCGGCAGACGGACGACTGGCTGGATGCCGGCGCCCCCGAGACCGGCGGGCGCCGGCCCACCGAGGCCGCGACGGAAGCCCCCGAGGACGGTGTCCGCTGACCGCCGTCGCCGCCGGACGGCCACCCCCGACCCCGGCGGGGCGGCCGGTCACCCTACCGCGCGGCCTCCTCCACCGCCCGGGCCCGCACCGCGCGCCGGAGGTCGTCCAGCTGGTCGGCCAGCCCGCGGCGGGCGGCCGGGATCAGGTCCTCGCGTTCCAGACAGGCCTCCGCCGCCCGCAGGGTCGGCTCGGTCGCCGCGAACGTCGGGAAGCCGTGCAGGGTGAGCGCCCGGGCCATGGCCGGACCGCGCTCGGCGGCGCCCACCACGTCCTCGAAGTAGCGGGCGGTGAGCCCGCTCAGCAGGTCGGCCTGCTCGGGCTGCCACAACCCCTGGACGGTGGCCGTGGCCAGGTAGACGGAGAGCTCGCCGTGGAACAGCGCGTCCCAGGCCGCCTCCTTGGCCTCCGCCCGCGGCAGGGCCGCCCGGCAGCGGGCCGCGCCCTCCTCGCTGACGTTGCTCGGGTCGCGGGCCAGCTCGGCGGCGATCTCCGGTTCGTCCGCCGCGCCGAGCACGCACAGCCGCAGCAGCAGCTGCCAGCGCAGATCGGGGTCCAGCTCGGGCCCGCCCGGCACGCTGCCCGCCGTCAGCCAGTCGCGCAGCTCGGCGGCCTCCTCCGGGCTCGCCGCGGTGGCGATCGCCCGTCGCACGGCCACCAGGCGCAGTCCGCTGTCGTCCGGCCCACCTTCGGTGCGGCGCAGCAGCGCGCGGCAGACGCCCGCCAGCAGCGCCAGCGCCGCGGGCCGTCGCGCGGGCGGCAGGCAGCGGTCGACGACGAAGCCGTGGGCGAACGCGAGCACGGACTGGACCAGGTGGACCGACTCCTCACCGGGCAGGTGCGAGGCGACCAGCTCCAGGTACCGCCCGGGCGTCAACTCGCCGTCGCGCACCTGGTCCCGGGCCGAGTTCCAGAGCACGGCCCGGGCCAGCTCGTCGGGGACGTCGCCGAGGGACCTCTCGACGGTCTGCCAGGACCGCTCGTCCAGCCGGACCTTGACGTAGCCGAGGTCGGTGTCGTTGAGCAGGACCAGGTCGCCGGGCGCTCCGCCGTCCGCGGCGGCGAGCCGCGCCGGGGCGGCGGGCTCCGGTGTCAGTTCGAGCGGCTCGCGCGAGAGCAGCGCCAGCGCACCGTCCGGGGTGTGGCGGTAGCGGCCGACGGTCACCAGGTGCGGCCGCAGCGTGCCGTCCGCGGAGCTGTGCCGCACCCGGTCGTCGTCGATCCGCAGAGTGTCCACGCCGGTGCTGCGCAGCCACCGCTCGGCCCAGCCGTGCACGTCCCGGCCGCTGCTCGCGGCGAGTGACCGGAGCAGGTCGTCCAGGGTGGCGTTGCCGAAGGCATGCCGGTCGAAGTAGTGGTTGACGCCCGCCAGGAAGTGCTCCTCGCCGAGCCAGGCGGCCAGTTGCCGCAGGGCGGACGCGCCCTTGGCGTAGGAGATGCCGTCGAAGTTCTGCAGCGCCTGCGCGGTGTCCTCGACGGCCTCGGGGGCGACCGGGTGGGTGGAGGGCCGCTGGTCGGCGTCGTAGCCCCAGGCCTTGCGCGCGCCGGCGAAGCCGGTCCAGGCGCGGGTGAAGCGGGTGGACGCGGCGGTCACGGTGTAGGCCATGAACTCGGCGAACGACTCGTTCAGCCACAGGTCGTCCCACCAGCGCATGGTGACCAGGTCGCCGAACCACATGTGGGCCATCTCGTGCGTGACGACGACGGCGCGCTCCTCCCGCTCGGTGTCGGCCACGGCGGATCGGAACACGTACTCGTCGCGGAGGGTGACGCAGCCCGGGTTCTCCATCGCGCCCGCGTTGAACTCGGGGACGAAGCACTGGTCGTAGCTGTCGAACGGGTAGCGGTGGCGGAAGACGCGGTGGTAGTGGTCGAAGCCCTGCCGGGTGACCTCCAGCAGCTCCTCGGCGTCCGCGTCGAGGAAGGCGGCCAGCGAGCGGCGGCAGTGCAGGCCCAGCGGGATGCCGTCGTGTTCGGCGACGACCGAGTGCAGTGGTCCGGCGACCAGTGAGACCAGGTAGCTGCTGATCGGCGGGGTGGGCGCGAAGCTCCAGCGGCCGGCATCGCCCCTGGTGGCGATGGTGTTGCCGACCACGGTCCACTCCGGCGGCGCGGTGACCGACAGCTGGTAGCCGGTCTTGAGGTCGGGCTGGTCGAAGGAGGCGAAGACGCGCGGGCCGTCGTCCATGAAGGACTGGGTGTAGACGTAGTCCTCGCCGTCCGCCGGGTCGGTGTAGCGGTGCATGCCCTCGCCGGTGTGCGAGTACGCCATGTCCGCCTCGACCGTCAGCTCGTTCTCCGCCGCCAGGTCGGCCAGCGGGAACCGGCCGGCGTCCAGCGCGGTGACGTCCAGCTCGCGCCCGTTCAGCACGACCCGGCGCAGCCGGGACGGCTTGACGTCGACGAAGGTCGACGCCCCCGGGTTGGTGCAGGCGAAACGGATCACCGTGGTGGAGCCGAACTCCTCCGGGCCCCTGGTGAGATCGAGGTCGATGGTGGCGGCGTGGACGGTCAGCAGGCGGCGACGCTCGACGGCTTCGGCGCGCGTCAGTGCGGAGTAGGCAGACATGGGAGTCATACTGTCGCATCCGAACGGCCGTCGTCCCGCCGGCTGTCGTCCCGCCGGCTGTCGTCCCGCCGCGCCCGGACGGCCGGGAGCGGCGGGCACGTGTCCTCAGACCTGGTAGCGCTCCGGTGCGAGCAGGTGCAGGTGCCCGGCGACCCAGTCGGAGGTCCGCCGCAGCCCCTCGGCCAGCTCCACCCGCGGCTGCCAGCCGGCCAGTTCACGGGCCTTGCGGTTGTCGGAGAGCAGCCGTTCCACCTCGCTGCCGCCGGGCCGCAGCCGGCTCGGGTCGACCACGATCTCGGCCTCCCGGCCGGACGCGGCGATCAGCGCCTTGGCCAGCTCGCCGATCGAAACCTCGCTCCCGGTTCCGAGGTTGACCACCTCGCCGAGCGTGCGGTCGGCCTGGGCGATCGCCAGGAACCCCTCGGCGGTGTCCGTCGAGTACGTGAAGTCCCGAGTGGGGGAGAGCGAGCCGAGCCTGATCTCCCGTGCACCGGAGTGCAGTTGGGCCAGCACGGTGGGGATCACGGCGCGGGCCGACTGGCGCGGGCCGTAGGTGTTGAACGGGCGGACCACCGAGACCGGCAGCTCGAAGGCGTGCCAGTAGGAGAGCGCCGCCATGTCCGCGCCGATCTTCGATGCGGAGTAAGGGGATTGGGGCTGCAGCGGGTGGTGCTCGCTGATCGGTGCGGTGATCGCCGTGCCGTACACCTCGCTGGTGGAGGTGTGCAGCAGTCGGGCGCCGTGCCGCAGGCAGGCGGCGGCGATGTTCTGGGTGCCGACCACGTTGGTCTGCACGTAGGCCTCCGGGGCCTGGTAGCTGTAGGGGATGCCGATCAGGGCGGCGAGGTGGAAGACGGTGTCGCAGCCGGCCACCGCGTCCAGCACCCGGCCGGCGTCCCGGACGTCGCCGGCCAGCATCTCCACCGGACGGTCGGGGTCGGCCAGGTAGCGGGCCAGGTAGCCACGTTCGGCGTACGGCTTGTAGTGCACCAGGGCCCGCACCCGGGCGCCGCGGGCCACCAGCAGGTCGACCAGGGTACTGCCGACGAAGCCCTCGGCGCCGGTGACCAGCACCGTCCGTCCGGCCCAGTCCTGGTGCGCGGCAGGGGAGTTCAGGTCGTTCGGGGTGCTCATGTCGTCCTCCAGTGGTTCTGGGTCAGGTTGTTGCTGTTCAGCGGTCCGTGCGGGCTGTCCGGTCCGTACGGACCGAACGGGCCGAAGCGGCCGTACGGGTCGTGCGGACCGGCGGGCTGGTCCTCGGGGGCGGCGGCCCGGCGGATGGTGCCCAGCACCTTGGCGGCCAGCAGGTCGGCGGCCCGGGTGTGGTGGCCGGGGTCGGCCGCCCGGCCCATCGCCGCCAGCCGGGCCGGGTCGGCGAGCAGTGGTTCGACCAGCTCGGCCAGTCGCTCGCCGGTGCACTCGCCGTCCGGCAGCAGCAGGCCGGCGCCGACGTCGGAGAGCACCCGCGCGTTGTGCGTCTGGTGGTCGTGCGGCGCGTGCGGGTAGGGCACCAGCACGGCCGGCATCCGCACGCTGGAGAGCTCCGCGACGGTGGCCGAACCGGCCCGGCAGACCATCAGGTCGGCCGCCGCGTAGGCGAGGTCCATCCGGTCCAGGTACGGCACCACCAGCGCCACCGGGTTGCCCGCCAGCCGAGACCTGACCTCGTCCAACGCGGCCGGGCCGGTCTTGATCAGCAGGCGCCGGTCGGTCCGGTGCCGCCAGCGCTCCGCCAGCTCGACGGCGGCCTCGGTGAGCCGGGTCGCGCCGAGACTGCCGCCGTTGAAGACCAGCAGCCGGGCGTCGTCGGGCACCCCGAAGGCGCGGCGGGCCTCGGCCCGCAGCGCGTTCCGGTCCAGCCGGGCCACCGCGCCGACCAGCGGCATGCCGACCGTCTCCGCCGCCAGGCCGGCCGGCAGGTGGGTGCGGGTCCGGTCGAAGGCGAGCGCGACGTGCGGGGTGAGCCGGGCCGCGAAGCGGTTGGCCCGTCCCGGCACGGCGTTCGACTCGTGCACCACGCTGGGCAGACCGGCCAGCCGGGCGCCGACGATCACCGGCGCGCTGGGGTACCCGCCCATGCCCACCGCCACCTGCGCCCCCTGCGCGCGCAGGATCTCCCGGCACTGTCGGCCGGAGCGCAGCAGCGCGGCGGGAAGCAGGTAGCGGCGCAGGCCGAGGGCCGCGTCGAAGGGGATCATGTCCACCGTGTGCAGCCGGTAGCCGGCCTCCGGGATCAGCCTGGTCTCCAGGCCGCGATCGGTGCCCACGAACGAGATCACCGCTCTCGGATCGGCCCGGCGCAGTGCCTCGGCCAGCGCCAGGCCCGGATAGATGTGCCCGCCGGTCCCACCGGCCCCGATCACCACGGAGAGGGGCGCCGAGCGGGGTGTGTCCTCGTGTTCTGTCCGCATGACGTCGCAGCCTGCTCAGCCGATGTAAGAGAGTTCTCAGAGTCGGTTTGAGAGGGTTGTCCGCATGAGCAACGGGCAGAAGCTGCTGGTCGTGGACGACGACCCGGAGGTGCGCGCCGCCGTCGAGGACGGCCTGGCGGTCGAGGGCTACGCGGTGCGCGGCGCCCCGGACGGGCTGGCGGCGCTGACCGAGGTGGCCCGCTGGCAGCCCGACGCCATGGTGCTCGACCTGCTGATGCCGGCCCTCGACGGCCTCGCGGTCTGCCGCCGGCTGCGGGCCCTGGGCGACCGGATCCCGATCCTGGTGCTCACCGCCCGGGACTCGGTGAGTGACCGGGTCGACGGCCTGGACGCGGGCGCCGACGACTACCTGGTCAAGCCGTTCGCCCTGGACGAGCTGACCGCCCGGCTGCGTGCCCTGCTGCGCCGGGCCGCCCCCGCCCCCGAGGAGGTCACCTACCACTTCGCCGACCTCACGGTCGATCCGGTCACCCGCACCGGCACCCGGGGCGGCCGCCCACTGGACTTCTCGCGCACCGAGTTCGCCCTGCTGGAGGTGCTGCTGCGGCACCCCGGCCAGGTGCTGCCGCGCGAGCTGATCATGGAACGGGTGTGGGGCGCCGACTTCGGCCCCGACTCCAACTCGCTGGCGGTGTACGTCGGTTACCTGCGTCGCAAGCTGGAGGCCGGCGGCGAGCCACGGCTGGTGCACACCGTGCACGGGGTGGGCTACCGGCTGGACGGCCAGTGAGGGCGCACGCCCGCTGGCCCCGCCGCCGTCCGCTGCGCACCCGACTGGCGCTGGCCTGCACGGCCGCGGTCGCGCTGGTCGCGCTCGGGGTCAGCGCGGCGGCCTTCAGCATCGTCCGCTACGAGCTGGAGCACCAGCTCGACCTGCACCTCACCCAGCAGGCCACCCTGCTCCAGCAGCAGTACCGCGACCAGGGTCCGCAGGTGGTCTACGGCGAGTGCAACTACCTGGCCGCTCCCGCCTGCACCCAGATCGTGCCGGCCGACCCCGGCAGGGACCCGGCCCAGCGCTACCTGCTGCCGGTCACTCCGGCCACCCGCCAGGTCGCCGCCCGGCAGCGGGCCGGCTACTTCACCGACATCGCCATCGGCGGCCACCCGGCTCGGATGCTCACCACGCCGATGACCGCGGCGCCGGCCGGCGCCCGGCAGGCCGTCCAGGTCGCGCTGCGCGCCGACACCGTGCGGGAGGGCGTCCAGCAGGCCGGCGAGCTGATGGCCGCGGTCGCCGCGGCCGGCGTGCTGCTGGCCGCCGCGCTCGGATACGCCGTCGCCAGGACCGGCCTGGCCCCGGTCACCCGGCTGACCAGGACCGCCGAGCGGATCGCCGCCACCCGGGACGCCGGTCTGCGGATCGAGCTGCCGCCCGGCCGGCGGGAGGACGAGCTGACCCGGCTGGCCGGCAGCTTCAACACCATGCTGGGCGAGCTGGAACAGTCCGTCGCGGCCCAGCGCCGGCTGGTCGCGGACGCCTCGCACGAGCTGCGCACCCCGCTCACCGCACTCCGTACCAATGCCGAACTCCTCTCCCGTGCCGACCGGTTGACCGAGAGTCAGCGCGACCGCGCGGCGGCCGCACTGCGTCGCCAGCTGCGTGAGGTCACCGGACTGGTGAACGACCTGATCGAACTGGCCCGGGACGAGGAGCCGCAGCCACTGCTCGAACAGGTGCGGCTCGGCGCGCTGGTCACGCACTGCGTGGAGGCCGCCCGGGACCACTGGCCCGCGGTCGGCTTCACCCTGGAGGAGCAGGCCGGCGAGCGTGGCGTCCCCGGGGTTCCGGCCCGGCTCGCCCGGCTGGTCTCCAACCTGCTGGACAACGCGGCCAAGTTCAGCCCGCCGGGCGGGCAGGTCGAGGTGCGGCTCACCGCCGGGCTCGAACTGACCGTCCGCGACCACGGGCCGGGCATCGCGCCGGAGGACCTGCCGTACGTCTTCGACCGCTTCTACCGGGCTTCGGCGGCCCGGGCGTTGCCCGGCTCCGGCCTCGGACTCGCGATGGCCCGGCAGATCGCCCGGGCACACGGGGCCTCGCTCACCGCGGAGGCCGCTCCGGGCGGCGGCGCGCTGTTCCGGCTGCGCTTCCCGGGATGATCCGGGGTCAGGCCCTCCGCCGCGCTCGCGCCAGCTCGGCGATCGCCCGGACCACCCGGTCGATCTCCGCCTCGGTGTTGTAGTAGTGCGGCGAGAGGCGCACCAGCGGGTGCACGCCGCGCTCCTCGGTGTCGAACTGCGCGTGCTCGGCGGCGGTGACGCTGACGTTGACGTCCTGCCGGGCCAGGGCGGCGGCGACCTCCGCGCTCGCCATCCCGGCCAGCCGCATGGTGACGATCGCGCACCGGGTGCGGCCGAGGTCGTGGGTGGTCACGCCGGGCAGCTCGGCCAGTCGCTCGCGCAGCCGGGCACCGAGCGCCGCCGAGCGCCGGCCGATCTCCGTCGGCCCGAGGTCCAGCGCCTGGCGCACCGCCGTGCTCAGGCCGAGCACGTTGGCCACGCTCGTCTCCCAGGTCGCGAACCGGCGCGCGCCCGGCCGCCAGCTGAAGCCGCGTCCGCCGTCCCAGCTGCCGGACTCCATCTCCACCACGAGCGGGTCGAGCCGGTCCAGCAGTGTGCCGCGCACCCAGAGGAACCCCGTCCCGCGGGGCCCGCGCAGGAACTTGCGGCCGGTGCCGGTGAGCAGGTCACAGCCGATCTCCTCGACGTCCACCGGGAACTGGCCGACCGACTGGGTGGCGTCCAGCAGGAACGGCACCCCCGCGGCCCGGGTGATCCGACCGATCTCGGCCGCCGGGTTCACCAGGCCACCCCCGGTGGGCACGTGGGTCACCCCGACCAACCGGGTACGGGCGTCGATGAGTTCGGCCAGTGCGGCGGTGTCCAGCTGCCCGGACGGGTCGTTCGGCACCACCACGATCTCGGCGCCGCTGCGCCGGGCGGCCTGGAAGTAGCCGAGCACGTTGCTGCCGTACTCGGCCCGGCCGGTCAGGACCCGGTCACCCGGCCGCAGGGCGAGCGAGTGGAAGGCCGCCTGCCAGGCGTGCGTCGAGTTGTCGAACAGTGCCAGTTCGTCGGCCCGACCGCCCAGCAGCTCGGCCAGGTTGGCGTAGATCGCGCCGATCGCCTCGGCCTGCCGCGCGGCGGCCTCGTACCCGCCGATCGCGGCCTCCAGCCGGAGGTGCGAGACCACCGCGTCGAGGGTGCGTCGGGAGAGCAGCCCGGCACCGGCGTTGTTGAGGTGCACGCGGTTGGCGCAGCCCGGGGTCTCCTCGCGGAGCGCGTCGATGTCCATGGTGCAGTGCCTTCCCTCCAGCCGGGCTGCGTACCGCCACCCTGCCGGGAACCCTGTCCCCGGTAAAGCACCACTCGCCCGGTACCAGCCGCCACTTCGCGCCTCGAGGTCCGCACGGAGATCGATGCGCCTTCGGCCCGGCTGACCGCGATCCGGTCGAAAGGCCTTGGCGCTGGGGCGAAGGAGGCGGCTAGGATCCGGTCCGCGTGGCGCGACGCGGCCGGTGGGCGCTGTCGGGCCCGTTCCAGACGGAGGGGATTCGTGTCCAGTGTGAAGATGCACGCCGACGAGGTCGAGATCGACGAGTCGCTCGTCGGTCGGCTGGTTGCCGCGCAGTTCCCCCGGTGGACGGATCTGCCCATCACGAAGGTCCGCTCCGCCGGCACGGACAACGCCGTGTACCGCCCGGGTACCGACCTGGCCGTGCGTCTGCCGCGCAATCCCGGCTCCGCCGAGCAGATCGGCAAGGAGAACCGCTGGTTGCCGCACCTTGCTCCGCACCTGCCGCTGGCCGTGCCGGTGCCGATGGGCGAGGGCGTTCCCGGCGAGGGTTACGGGTTCGCGTGGTCGGTGTACCGCTGGCTCGACGGAGCGGATCTCTTCGACGAGCCGGTCGTCGAGCCGCACGGTGCCGCCGTCGAGCTGGGCCGCTTCGTCGCGGTCCTGCGGCGGATCGACGCCACCGACGCGCCACCGTCCTTCCGGGGAGGGCCGGTGGGTGCGCGCGACGACGACGTCCGCGCCGCGATCCGGGACCTGGCGGCGGACGGCGGGGTGGACGCGGACGCCGCGACCGCCGCGTGGGAGGGGGTCCTCCGGCTCCCGCAGTGGCAGGGTGCGCCCGTCTGGTTGCACGGCGACCTCCTGCCGGGAGACCTGCTGGGTCGAGAGGGCCGACTCAGTGCCGTCATCGACTTCGGAGGGGTGGGCGTGGGCGACCCCGCGTGCGACAAGATGGCCGTCCGGACGCTCCTGTCCGCCGGGACCCGTGACCTGTTCCGCGAGTCGGCCGACGTGGATGACGCGACCTGCGGCCACCGACACGTCCACCCCTGCCGCCTCACCGGGTCGGCCGTCATCACCACGGTCCGCAAGGCGTTCGCGGCAACGCCATCGCCCCGGCACCACGCTGACCGAGACGGTGCGCGAATGGAGCGACAGCTCCAGGAGCCGAGTGGCGGCGACCGCTCCTCCTCCCAGGTGACCGGCACGGTCCTCCGGGGCGACGGCGGCAGCCGGGCCCGGGCCTGCGGCGAGCTGCCGCGGCGTCAGCAGGAGCCGGGGCGGCGGGTCCTGCGAAGGACTGGTCGGGCGACGGTCTCCTTTGCGGAGGGCGGCCCGAGGGTGAAGGGGTTCGAGTGTGAACCGTACGGTGCTCGACCGCGCCGGGTGCTCGAGGGATGGACGAATGGGAGGCTGGACCGGTGATGGCCCTGATCGAGCCGGCGACGGCCGCGGACGCTCCGCTCCTCGCCCAGGTGCTGTTGGCGGCCTGGCTGGAGACCTACCCGAACGAGGCCGCCGGGATCGACGAGGCGTGGATCCGGGAACAGCGCGGGGACGTGGTCTCGGCGGAGAGGGTGGCCCGGTGGCGTGAGGTGGTCGAGCGGTCCGTCCGGGCGCCGGGTGAGCTGCCACCGCCGGTGTTCTGCCGGGTGGTCCGCGTGGAGGGGCAGATCGTCGGTCTCCTGTGCGGCCACCGGGACGAGCGGGACGCCGAGGCGGTCACGCTCGGCCCGATGTACCTGCTGGCCCGGGCCCAGGGCCGCGGGATCGGTCGCCGCCTGCTGGAGCAGTTCCTGGACTGGGCGGGGGAGGCGCGGATCCGGCTCTGGGTGACGGCCTACAACGACCAGGCCGTGCGGTTCTACACTCGGCAGGGCTTCCGGCCCACCGGTGAGGAGATGCAGTGGCAGGGACGGCTGCCGAACCTGCGGATGGAACGGCCATCCGGCGTTGTCCCCCTGGACGGGGAGTGGCCCTGAGCATGATGTCCGAAATCCGCCGGACGGGGTCCGCCGCAGGCGGCACAGTGGAGAGCGCACCGAAAGAGATCAGCGCAGGAGAGAGGCACCACCGATGACCGTCCACACCACGATCGACAGCCCGCTGGGCGACCTGCTGCTGGTCGGCGAGGAGTCCGCGACGGCTGCCGGCGGTCTGGCCCTGTCGTCCGTCTCGATGACCGGCCAGAAGGGGGCGGTGGTCGTCCAGGACGGCTGGCGGCACGAACCGGCCGCCTTCGCGGCGGTGGAGCGCCAGCTGAGCGCGTACTTCGCGGGTGACCTGAAGGACTTCGAGGTCGAGATCACCACGCACGGGTCGGCCTTCCAGGAGCGGGTCTGGGCCGCGATCGACAGCATCCCCTACGGCTCCACGACCACCTACGGGCGGCTCGCCGAGCAGATCGGGGCCCCGCGCGCGGCCGTCCGCGCGGTGGGCGCGGCGATCGGCGCCAACCCGCTGCTCATCCTGCGCCCCTGCCACCGCGTGATCGGCGCGAACGGCTCGCTGACCGGCTACGCGGGCGGCCTGGAGCGCAAGGAGTACCTGCTGGCCCACGAGGGCGCCCTCCCGGCCACCCTCGGCTGAGCCGAGGGTGGGGAGCGGCTGGCGAGGGCGAGGACGGCGGGCTTCGGAGGGATCAGGCGGCGGCCTTCGCTCCGGACCCCGTCCCGTGGGCGCGGGTGAGGATCTCCAGGTAGTGGCCGTTCGGGTCGAGGAAGTACGTACCGCGGCCGCCTTCACGGTGGTTGATCTCTCCACGCCCCTCCAGCGTCGGCTGGGCGTAGTAGGTGATCTCGGCCTTCTGGATCCGGGCGAAGATCACGTCGAACTCCTCCTCGGACACCAGGAACGCGTAGTGCTGCGGCGTGATCGGCTGCTGGCTGTCGGCGAAGTCGAGGGTGACGCCGTTGCCGGTGGCGACCGGGAGGAACGGTCCCGTGGGGGCGCCGACCTCCAGTCCCAGCGTGCTGGCCAGGAACTCGGCGGAAGCCCGCTTGTCACGGGACAGGACGATGGTGTGGTTCAGCTCGATGGACACCTGGACTGCCTCCCTGAGCTCGGCGCGGGCACCTCGGCCGCCCCACCCGGGTGGTGACACGGTTGGGCGCCCCACAGGCGAGCCTAGGCGCATCCGTACCGCCTGTCAGCGGAACGCTGGTTCGTGCGCGGTCGGCCGGTTGTCGCGGAGCGCTCCGCGACAACCGACCAATCGACTACGGTCTGTTCACCCGCTCCGGCCGACCGAGGGCCGGCCTACCACCAGTCGGTGCAGGTGATGGCCTGGTCCAGAGTCAGACCGCAGGCCCGGAACCGGTGGTTGGGGTCGGAGCTGGTGGCCTTGGAGGGGGAGGTCTTCGACGAGTTGTCGCCGTGGTCGACCGCGAACGGACCGCACTGCAACCAGGTGTGACCACCGTCGCGGGTCCAGTCCATCCAGACGCTCTCGCCGGACCGGGTCGAGCCCTCGATCTTGGCGAAGCCGCGACCGCCCGCGAGCCGCAAGGAGATGGTGTCCGCGTCGTGGGTGACCGACCGCTCGACGGTGCCGCTCGCGTTGTCGGGGACGTCGACGAATCCGTTGGCGCCGCCGGCGCAGTCCGAGGCGGAGGCCGTGGCCGGGCCGGCCGGGCCCACGATCAGCAGGCCGGCGCCGAGGGCGAGGGCGGCCGAGGCGACGGCTGCGGTTCGGAACCTGAACATGTTTCTCTCCTGATGGTGGGGGTTGTCGCGGGGGCGGCCGGGCCACCCCGCGGGGAGGGAGCGGAGAAGGTAGGGGGAGGGACGCGGCGTCAGGTGCAGCTGGGGACGTTGTCCAGCCAGGCCGGTCCCTGGACGTAGATGTTGCTCAACCAGGCGTTGTAGTCCGGCAGGTAGGACCACGCGTCGTTGGTGACGCCCTCGGCGGTCACGCTCTCCGCGTGTTCCTGGCAGCTGACCCGGACGGTGGTCGGCCCGCCGAAGGCGTAGGCCTGCGGGCTCGTGGTGGATGCCTGGCTGTGCGTCCAGACGCCCTCGCCCCAGGTCTGGAAGGTCGGGCCGGTCACCGGGCCGGGGTTGATCCGGACCGCGCCGTAGTAGTCGCCGTCCAGCCGGGCGTCGCTGACCATGACGTGCGTGCCCGACTGGCGGGCCTCCACCACCTTTCCGGCGCCGAGGTAGACGGCGATGTGATGGAGGTTGTCGGAGGTGCCGTAGACCAGCAGGTCACCCGGGAGCAGCGGGCCGCTGCCCTGGGCGGCGGTGAACCGCTGGTCGGCGTGGACGGTGTGGAACTGCTGGCCGGCGTCCCCGTTCAGGAAGTCCTGCCCGGTGGCCCGGGCGTAGACGTAGCGGACCAGGCCGGAGCAGTCGAAGCCGAGGCGCGAGGGGTCGTCGTTGCTAGCCGGGTCGGTCGGGTCCACCTGACCGTAGGTCGGGCCGGGGCCGGCCCGTGGCCGCCGCCCCAGCTGTACCAGACCCCGATCTGCTGGCAGGCCGCCCGCACCGCGCTCTCGGCCGCGGCCGAAGCGCCCGGGGCGAGGACGTCGCAGGTGTCGTCGGCGGGGGCGCCGACGGCTGCCGGTCTGACCGTCAGCGGGCCGATGGCCGGGGCGGCGCGGGCGGCGGTCGCGGTGAACGGTAGGGCGGCCAGCGCCAGCAGGCCGAGGACGGTGCCGGCCGTCCTGGCGTGGTGGCGCCGGTCGGCCCGGAGGGGTTCGCCGGTCCGGTGGCGTCCGTTGATCCGGAGGTTCATGGTGCTGCTCCACTTCGTCGGGTTCGTCGGGTTCGTCAGCGGACATCCGGCAGGCCGGGGACCGGCTGCGGGCAGCACGGATCAGCGGCCTGAACAGGCGTCAACAGGCGTCAGGGAGGGGCTCGGCGGCCGGACCGGGGCGGTCGGCGGGACCGTGGGCGGTCGGTCCGGCCGCCGGTGGTTCGAGAGTGGCCGGTGCTGCCCGGTGGTGTCCAGGGGACGCCCGTCGCCCAATCGGCCGGGAAACGGGAAACACCTGGGGAAACAGCGATGAGCTGCGGAAACGCTGCGGAAACCCTGGGGCCGGCGCTACCCGCAGAGCGAGCGGTACGGCTGTTCGGGGAGCAGTTTGGCCCACCGGTCGGGCCCGCCGGCCAGCTCCCGGCAGATCCCGTTCTGCCGATCCTGGGTCCCGAAGGTCCACAGCCGCACGGTGCCGTCGCTCCCACTGCTGGCCAGTGTTCCGCCGTCCGGACCGAAGCTGACGGACCACACGGCGCCGCCGTGTCCGGTGAGTGTGGTGGTGAGTTCGTGGCTGATGGTGTCCCAGGTGCGGACGGTGCCGTCGTTGCCGGCGCTGGCCAGGGTTCGCCCGTCGGGGGCGAAGGCGACGCCCCGCACGGCCCCGGTGTGACCGGTGAGCGTGGCGATCGGGCGCCGACCGCTCACATCCCAGAGTCGGACCGTCAGATCATCACTCCCCGAGGCGATGGTCCGGCCGTCCGGGCTGCAGGCCACCGCGAGCACCTCGTCGGTGTGGCCGGTGAGGGTGCTGAGCAGGGCGTGGCTGGCGGTGTCCCAGACCCGGACCGTCCGGTCGGCGCCACCGGAGACCACGGTCCGGCCGTCCGGGCTGTAGGCGACCGTGCGAACCACGCCGCCATGGCCGGAGAGCGTCACGGTCGGCTGGCGATCCGCCACGTCCCAGAGCCGGACCGTGCCGTCGGAGCTACCGGAGACGACCGTGCGACCGTCCGGGCTGAACGCCACCGCCTTCACCGAGCCGCCGTGCCCGGTCAGCGTGGCCTCCAACCGGCGATCGGCCACCGTCCACAGCTTCAGCGTGCCGTCCGAGCTGGCGGTGGCCAGCAGGGTGCCGTCGGGGCTGAACGCCACCGCGTTGACCGGTCCGGTGTGGCCCAGCAACCGCCCGGCGAAGGGCTGGGCCTGGGTGCTGAGCAGCGCGCTGCGAGCCTCGGCGGTCGGCGCCGTCCGGTAGGCCTCGTCGGCGAGCAGCATCGAGGCCTCGGGCCGGCCGGCGGCGAGCGCGGCGGACTCGGCCGCCATGGCCCTGGACTGCGCGATCCGCCGCTCGGCGAAGGCCGCCGCCCGCTGTTGGTGGGCCAGGCCGCCGGCGGCGACCGCCAGCACCAGCAGCGCGGCCAGGGTGACCAGCAGCTGCCGGTCGCGCCGGACCTGCCGGCGCGCGGTGCGCCGGCGTTGGTACTCCTGGTCGTGACTGGCGGTCAGGAAGGCGGCCTCGCGCGGCGCGAGGGCGGTGAACCGGCTCGGATCCTGGATCCACTCACGGGCGGCGGCCAGCCGGGCGCCCTGGTACAACAGCGCCGGATCGCGCCGCTCGCGCTCCCACTCGGCGGCCGCCTCGGTGAACTGCTGGCGGACCAGGAGACCGGCGCGGTCGGCGTGCAGCCAGCCGCGCAGCCGTGGCCAGGCCCGGAGCAGCGCCTCGTGCGTGATCGAGACCGTCTCGCTGTCCACGGTGAGCAGCCGCGCCCGGACGAAGGCGTCCAGCACGGCGGCGGGGGAGGGCCGGGAGCAGGTCGCGGCGCCGGCCGGGACGGCGGCGTCGGGCACCAGGGCGGAGCGGTAGGGCGGGGCCGGCTTCGGCAGCTGCTGCAACAGCTGTTCGCGGCCGACCGGGCGGCGGGTCTCCTCGCTGTCTTCGCTGACGTGCACCAGCCGCAGCAGCAGGTGCCGGGCGGTCTGCTGTTCGGTGGGGGAGAGCCGGGTGAAGACGTTCTCGGCGGTGGCGGCGATGGCGCCGTGGATCCCGCCGGTCCGCAGATAGCCGGCGACGGTCAGGGCCCGGCCCTCGCGCTGCTGCCAGGTCGCCAGCAGGGTGTGCGAGAGCAGGGGCAGCACGCCGGTCGGGCCGGGGCCGGAGTGCGGCTCGGGCAGGCCCGGGTCGGCTACGGCGTCGTGGGCCGGCAGGCCCAGATCGCGGAGCAGGACCTCGACCAGCCCGGGTTCCAGCAGCAGACCGGCCTTCGTGGTCGGTCGGGTGATCGACTCGCGGAGTTCGGCGCCGGTCATCGGGCCGAGCGCGAGCAGGCCGTGGGTGAAGACCGGGACCAGTTCGGGATGTTCCAGGCAGCGACCGCAGAAGTCGGCGCGGACTCCGAGCACCACCACCGGCGGCGCGGTGGCGGTGCGGTCCGCGCTGCCCGGGACGGCGGACTCGGGCGTACGGGCGGAGCCGGCCGGCACCGGCCCGGCGACCGGCGGCACCGGCCCGGTCTGGTGCGGGATCCCTGCTACGGTGCCGGCCGTCGCGCCGGTGGGCCGGCCGCCGCGCGCGGCCTCGACCAGCTCGGTCAGGCCCGCGTCGGCCAGCGCGGCGGAGTCGGCGGCGGAGAGCGCGGAGCCGTCCGGCCCGACGGGTGCGGCCAGCAGGCAGAGCACCCGGACGAAGGTTCGTCGCTCCTCCTCGTCCGCGCAGAGGGTGAAGGCCTCCTCGAACTGGTCGACGACCAGGAGCAGCTCCTCGGCCGGCCCGACCCCGCCGAGGGCCCGGCGCAGTTCGGTCAGCGGGTGCGCGGTCGGCGTGCGGACCACCGCTCGGCGCCGGCCGAGCCCGCCCCGGGCGGCGGACCCGGCCCGGTCGAGCGCCGGCAGCAACCCCGCGTTGAGCAGTGAGGACTTCCCGGCCCCCGAGGGCGCGACCAGGGCCAGCGGCCCCCGCCCGGCCCGCTCGCCCAGGCGGTCGAGCAGCGCGCCGAGCGCGCCGTCGCGTCCGGCGAACCAGGCCGCCTCGTGCGGCCGGAAGGCGGCCAGCCCCGGGAACGGGCAGGGCACGTCCGGCTCGGGCGGCAGCCGCGGCACCTCGCGCGCCGGCACCACACGCGGGGCCACCGGCCGCTCGGCGATCCGCAGCAATGTCCCGTCGGCCCGCAGTACCTGGTCGCAGCGCCGGGCCAGATCGGACCCGGCGGGCTTGCCACCGTTCTCGATCTTGCTCAGGTATCCCTTGCTGTAGTGGACCAGCCGGGAGAGATCGGTGAGCGAGAGGCCGCGCAAGGTCCGCAGCCGACGGAGCGCGGCGCCGAACTCCTCTGTTTCGGGGGCCGATCCGGCCACCGGCGGATCCCCGTCCACGCGCACCCCCGTGACAGTACGTCAGCCCCGCCCAGGGCCGCCCCGATCAGTCGTCGACAGGTTACCGGCTGTGACGAAAGGCCGGCGCCACGGTCACCGGAGTGGGTGACGGCGGCGTGCGGCCGAGGGCTTCCGGTGGCAGGGCCGCCCGGCCCGTACAGTTGTAGCGCACAACCGAGAGCTAGGAGCAGCCGTGACCGGCCGAGACGCGTCGATCGAGATCATCCAGCGTGAGCTGACCGCCTTCGCCCGGCGAGCCCGGCACAAGGCCTCCCAGTTGCACCCCGACCTCTCGCTGGTCACCTACAGCATGCTCGACCTGATGTACGAGCGCGGCGGCTGCCGGGCGGCCGACCTGGCCTCCTACTTCATGCTTGACAAGTCGACGGTCAGCCGTCAGGTCGGTTCGCTGGAGAAGCTCGGCCTGCTGCGCCGGGAGACCGACCCCGAGGACCACCGCGGCCAGATCCTGCGACCCACCGAGGCCGGCCTGGCCCTGCTGCGGGACGCCTACCAGCAGCGCCGGCAGTCCTTCACCGAGCGCTTCACCGAGTGGTCGGACGAGGACGTCGCCCGGCTCGCCGAGTACCTGGTCCGCTACGGCCAAGCGGACTGACGCCGCCTCGACCCGCCGGCCCGGCGGCACCGAGCCCGGGAACGACCGCGGGGCCCGGCTCGCACGACGGCGAACCGGGCCCCGAGTGGCGACCGGTGGCCCGTGGCCGGGCGGACCCGCAGGCCCGCCGGACAGGCCGGCACACGGTTTCCCGATCGACGGAGGGAGTCGACGGCCCCGCTGGACGGTCCCGATCAGTGGACCGGATCCAGCGGGCCGGCCGACCGGCCCTCGCCGGCGGATCCCTGGGGGGCGGATCCGCCGGTCAGACCTGCTCGGCAGGCCTGGTCATCGGCCTACGCCAGCGCTTGACGCGGTGGCTCAGTAGGCGTGGTGGATCTGCCAGAAGGCCCACGCGTCGTTCGGGCTGCCGTAGGTGGTGTTCATGTACTGCAGCGCCCAGCGCATCTGGGTGGCCGGGTTGGTCTGCCAGTCGGCGCCGGCCGAGGCCATCTTGCTGCCGGGCAGCGCCTGCGGCAGGCCGTAGGCACCCGAGGACGGGTTGGTCGCGGTGACGTTCCAGCCGCTCTCGTGGGTGATGATCTGGTCGAACGAGGCCAGCTGGTCGGCCGGAACGATGGTCGCGGCCAGCGCCTGCAGGCTGGCCGGGGTGTTCGCGGCCGGGGCGGCGACCGGGACGGCGGTGACCTGGCCACCGGCCGGCGCGTTGGCGACCGTCGTCGACTGGCCGGTGCCCTGGGTGCTGGCGGCCGGGGCGGTGGACGGCTGCGGAGCGGGCTTGGCGGCGGCCGGGGCCTGCTGCTGCGCGCCGGAGGTCGGCAGGCTGCCGGTCAGGGTCAGCTTCTGGCCGGGGAAGAGCACGTCCGGACCCTTGGTCAGCACGGACTTGTTCAGGGCGTACAGCTTCTGCCAGCCACCCTGGACGTTGTGCGCGGTGGCGATCTTCGACAGCCAGTCGCCGCTGACCACGGTGTACTGCGCGGAGGCCGACCCGGCGGACGGAGAGGAAGGCGCGGTCTGCGCGGTGGCGCCACCCGCGGCGGCGACGGTGATACCGGCACCGGCACCGGCCACCACGGCGGCCGCGACGACGCGCTTGAGGGTGTTGCGGCTGGGCAGGGTGGGACGGCCGTTGAAGGACATCATGAAGCGTGGTTCCTCTCCCACGCCTGCGAGGTGAGCTGTCGGATTCGGGCTGGAGTTGCCCGGCCGCGCGAAAGGCGCGACTTCACCCCTAGCCCCG
The DNA here is from genome assembly GCF_055559155.1 of Kitasatospora sp. NPDC024654. Classification (NCBI taxonomy): domain Bacteria; kingdom Bacillati; phylum Actinomycetota; class Actinomycetes; order Kitasatosporales; family Streptomycetaceae; genus Kitasatospora; species Kitasatospora sp. NPDC024654. The sequence goes on along the minus strand of NZ_JBVHLF010000021.1, from coordinate 54,219 downwards.
CCCGGATCAACTCCGGGTGAGGCGACTTACCTTGGGTCCCCCGCCCCTGCCGTGGTGCTCTGCGCGTGCCCGTTCCGTCCGGCGGCAGGATTCGGCGTTCCGGGAAACGGGGTTCGTATGGGAACGAACGAGAAGCACCGTATGTGGGCCGGGGGTGATTGTACAACTTGTGTGACCTGTATCACGTTTAAGCCCGCCATCGAACGGTCGGACGCCGGCTCAGTCGCCGAGGATCAGCCGCTCCAACGCCGCGCGGGCCCGGGCGTCCGACCGGGCCCGCGCCGTCACGGCCGCCGCCAGCTCGCGGGCCCACTCGTCGAGCGGCACCGGCCGCCGTGACAGCACCACGCCCCGGACCACCCGGCACACCTCACCCGCCGGCCGTCCGTGCGCCACGCTGAGAATCAGCCGCTGGTCCTCCATCGAGACCTCGATCCGCTCGATCCGCCCGGGCCGGCCGGCCACCCGGTCGCCCATGCTGCGCTTGCGCTCGACCGCCACCGCGTCGGCCGGCAGCGCGTCCGCGAGCGCGCCGGTCAGCACCTGGGTGTAGACCTCCAGGTCGGCGGCGTCCCGGCGGAGGGCGGCCGCGAGCAGGTCGATCGAGCCCGGGTCCTCCGGAGCCGGTTCGAGCTCGCCGTGGTCGGTCATGTCGCTCCTCGATGCGATCGCTTGACGATCGGTTGACGGTTCGTCCGGCACACGGCGGGCAGGTCCCGCCGCGCCACCGGCAGGGCTGCCACAACAGGCCGCCCCGCCGGTCCAGCAGCCTACGGCGTCAGCCGTCCAGGCTCAGCACCATGGTGGGCCGCTCGATCTCGTGGTCGGCGCGGAGCGGCCGCACCGCCGTCCCGATCGCGAAGAACTCGGTGGTGTGCCCGCCCCAGCGGTGGTTGTGGGCGTTCAGCTGGACACCGACGATGCCCTCCGCGTGCAGCTCCTCCGCCTCCGCCTGCATCCGCGCCATCGCCAGCTCACGGGCGTCGTAGAGCGCCTGGGTGTACTGCTCGATCTCCACGTTCTTGCCGATGTTGGAGAAGACCGAGCCCATCTTCTGGTGCGCGATGTGGTAGACGCAGGTGCCCATGGTCATGCCGAGCGGCGCGTAGCCGGCCCGGATCAGCGTCCAGAAGTCCTGGCCGGACAGGTCGGAGGTGAACGGCAGGCCCTTGTTGTTGCGCCAGCTGGTGCCGCCGGGCGCGGGCTGGTCCGCCTTGACGGCGGTGCCGATCGCGATGAACTCCGCGATGTCCGAGCCGAACTCCCGGGCCTCCACGCTCAGCCGGACCCCGACGATGCCGTCCGCACCCAGCTGGGCGGCCTCGGCCTCCATCCGGGTCATCGCCAGCTCCCGCGCGTGGTACATCGCCTGGCTGAGCGTCTCCAGTTCCTGGTTCTTGCCCCAGCGCCCGAGCTGGATCCCGACGTGGTAGATCGAGCTGCCCAGGACCAGGCCGATCGGCTGGAACCCGGCCTCCCGGACCAGCAGGAACTCGTTGACCGACAGGTCGCTGGTGAAGATCGAGCCGGGCTTGCCGGGCTCCAGCTCGGCCAGCCGCCGCATCGCGTCGGCGGGCACACCCTGCGCGGTGGGATCGAAGGTGCTCATGTGGGTCGTTCTCCCCTGACTGTGCTGATGGCGGACGGCCTGACGACGGGCCGGACGAGGCGGGTACCGGCGCCGGGCCGGAGCTGGACTAGCGGTGGGCGGCCTGGGCGAGGCGGCGCCGCAGCCGGTCGCCGCCGCTCAGCGGCATGACCGTGAGCGTCCGCGGCTCGGCCGGCCGGGTGGCGAACCGAGCGATCGCGGTGCCGACCAGGGTGCTCTCCGCGATGTGGTCCGTCTGCTCGTTGTTCTGCGAGCTGCGGATGCAGGGTTCCTCCCACACCCGCAGATCGCTGTCGGCCAGGATCACGCCGTCGCCGCCGTGCCGCACGCCCTGGTGGTGCAGCTGGGCGCGGGCGTCGGCCCGGACGTGGTGGATCAGGGCGGTCCAGCCGTCGATCTCCTGGTTGGACCAGGAGAAGTTCTGCCGTCGGGTCAGGTAGTCGTCGTGGCGCACCCCGATCGACATCCCGACCAGCAGGTCCACCGGCACCCAGCCGGCCGCGATCAGCTTGGCGAAGCCCTGGCCGTCCAGGTGCGAGGTGAACGGGCGGCGCGGCCGCACCGGGCCGATCGCCCGCACCGCGGTACCGATCACCTTGAACTCCAGGCAGTTCGGCGCGGCCGGGAAGGGAGCCATCGTCAGCTGCGCCGCCACCACGCCGTCGCCGCCCAGAGCCGCGCACTCGGTGGTCATCCGGCCCAGCGCGGTGCGCCGCGCCGAGTCCATCACCTGGACCAGCCCGGCGGAGGGCGCGCCGTTGCCCGACAGGGCGATTCCGGCGGTGCCGTATCCGCCGCCGAGGCGACCCGCGCCGGCGTAGAGGCAGGAGTGGTAGCCCCAGTACCGGCCGCTGCGGCCGACGTGGTAGACCGCCGACCCCATCACCTGGCCGACCGGTTCGAACCCGACCGACCTGATCGCGGCGAACTCGCCCGTCGACAGCGCCGACGACCACGTCCCGCTGGCCCGCCCCTCGGCGACCCGCGCCGCGGCGGTGGGTGGCAGCCCCGCCCCGCTCCACGACTCCGTCATGCGTCCACACCCGTTCCTGTCCGGCCGGTCCGGCGTTCCTGGCGGAGGCCCCCCGGTGAGGTCCGACAAGGCACCCTATGCGGTAGCTCCGGCCGGGCGCAGCCGACCGGACCGGACAGCCGCCGAACCAGGACAGAACCGTAACGCCCCACCTCACCGGGTGTGCGGGAGGGGGCGCACCGATCAGCCCGTCCGCCAACCCCGCGGATCGACGCCGCCGGGCACCGCCTCGCCCGGTCCGCGCGGCTCGCGGGTCCGCACGGAGCTGCCGATCCCCGGGCAGCCGACCGCCCCCTCGGCGGTCCGCACCACCTGCGGGGTCCGGCCCGGGTAGGAGCCGTCCGGCGACCGTCCGGCTCGGATCGGAACCGCGAGGCGCGGGCCGGGTCGCAGCCGGCGGTCAGCTCCTCGCCGTCCACGGCGACGGGCCGGCGCGTCTCGGCGAGGGTGGGCTCGGCGAACACCTCCTCGTCGCCGGCGGGGAGGAAGGCGGCCCGGATCATCACCCCGGTGCCGGTGGGCGGTTCGGAACGCGGCACGTCCGCTCCGCCAGGGGCCGGGCGTCCCGGTGGCCAGCCCGGCGGTGTGGCTGAGCAGCTGGTGGACGGTCAGCTCGCGGACCCCGGCCGGAACGTGGGCCTCGGCCCGGGCCGAGTCGGCGGTCGCGGGGCCCGTGGGAGGGGCTGGCGAGCGGCGTGGTTATGCTTCCGCCAACCGCGAACGGGCGGTCGAACCACGAGGGGGCGCACGTGCAGCAGTCCGAGAACGAACGCGACATGACGGGACTTCAGACCGACCGCCCGCATCCCGCCCGGATCTACGACTACTGGCTCGGCGGCAAGGACAACTTCCCGCCGGACCGGGCCGCCGCCGAGCACGCCATCGGCGCGGCCGCCGACATCCCGGCCGCTGCCCGGGAGAACCGCGCCTTCCTGCGGCGCGCGGTGCGGATGTGCGCGCAGGCGGGCATCCGCCAGTTCGTCGACGTCGGCGCGGGGCTGCCCTCGCCGGGCAACGTCCACGAGGCGGCCCACGCGGTGGCGCCGGACGCCCGGGTGGTCTACGTCGACAACGACCCGATCGTGCTGACCCACGGCCGGGCGCTGCTCGCCGACAACCGCACCACCACGGTCCTGACCGGCGACATCCGCGAGCTGGACGAACTCTTCGAACGCCCCGAGCTGCGTGCTCTGGTGGACTTCGGCCAGCCGGTGGCGGTCCTGCTGCTCGCGGTCCTGCACTTCGTCAGCGACGAGGAGGCCCGGGCAGCGGTCGAGCACGTCCGCAGCCGGGTCGCCCCCGGCAGCTACCTGTTGCTCTCGCACAGCACCCACGAGGGCAGCCCCGAGCGGGCCGCGGAGGTCGTCAAGACCTGGGACAACACGGCCTCCGGCATCCGACTGCGCGGCCGGGCGGAGGTGACCCGGTTCCTGGACGGCTGGGAGATCCAGGAGCCGGGCGTCGACTTCGTTCCGCTCTGGCGTCCGGAGGGCCCGACCGAGGGCACCACCCGCTGGATGTACGCGGGAGTCGGCCGCAAGCTCTGAGCGGGGCCCGACTCAGCGCAGCACGGTCAGCGAGTGGCAGGTCCAGGAGAGGCCCCCGGGGTGCGCCGGATCCGGGCGCGGGTGGTAAGTGCCGTCGCTGACCGATATGTTGATGATCAGGTAGGCGCTGAACGAGGCGCCGACCCCGCGCTGGTCGGCGAAGACCGGCGCGCCGTTGACGTACCAGGTGACGGCGTGCGCGCCGAGCACGACGGTGAGGTCGATCGTCGCGCCCGGCCGCGGGGTCGGGGCCGGTCGGGGGCGGGGAGGTCGACCCGGTGTCGGGAGGCGGCTCGGGTTGGGTGCCGGGCGCGACTGAGCCGGTCAGCCGGGACAGCCATGACGAGATATCAGACCGCCAGGCCATGACAGCCTCCGGGATGGGGCAGGGGTGATCGGCGCGTCATTCACGCTCCGTACGAGCCTCTTGCCCTCCGTGTCCACGGCTATGCGAACGGTCTGCCGCCCGGCAGCGGATGCCGGGTCGACCGGTCTCGGCTTAGCCTGTGAGGGCCGCTCGGCCAACTGGAGGCGTCATGTTCCAGATCGTGTGGATCCTCATCATCGGCCTGATCCTCGGCGTGCTGGCCCGAATGCTGCTCCGCGGCAAGCAGCCGATCCCGCTCTGGCTCACCATCGTGCTCGGTGCCGTGGGCGCGCTGCTGGGCAACGCCGTGTCGGGTTGGATCGGGGTGCGCCACACCTCCGGCATCGACTGGATCCGGCACCTGCTGCAGATCGGTTTCGCGGTCGTCCTGGTCGGCCTGGTCAGCCCGATGTGGATGAAGCGGAGGGTCAGACGGTAGCGATCGGCACCGGTCCGGCCGCGCCCGGCGAGGGGCGCGACCGGACCGGTGCGCTGCTCAGCGGAGCAGGCCGGTGCCCCCGCCCGCCTTGACGGCCTCCACCGCGTGCTGGTGCAGCGCCCGGGCGGTGTTCTCGTCAGCGGCCGGCAGCGGACTGCCCTCCAGGGTGTGCCAGTCGAGCGCGCCGGTGTACTGGACGGTCAGCACGGCCTCGGAGCCGGTCCAGGTGGTGTGCACGGTGAGGTCGCCGGTCATCACGCCGACCTCCACGGTCCGTACTCCGCCCGGCCCGGAGTTCAGGTGCTTGGTGGTCCAGGCGGCCCAGCAGGTCGGCTCCTCGGCTCCGGCCGGACGGCCCGGGCCGCCTGTTGTGCTCCTGGTCGGGCTCCCGGTGTTCTCGATGCTGCTGTCGCTGCTGCCCATGTCGGCCTCCGGTCGCTGTCGGTCGCTGTCGGCACGGTCCGGGCGGTGTCGCCCGGACCCCGGTGTGGTACCGCCTACCCCTGTGGGCGGCGCTGAGACCCCGGCGCGGCGGGGGAGTCACCGGCCGCGGCCGGCGTGGGGAACGGCCGGCGAGGGGGCGCGGCCTCGTCCTGCCGGTGCGCTCCGGCGGCCGGGCCGGTGGTCACGGCGGTGGTGGTCCAGTCGGGGTGGTGTGGCATCGGCGGCGTCCGGCTCCCGTACAGCCAGGCGGTCAGGAAGCCGTGCAGGTCCTGCCCGGAGACCTCGCTGGCGGTGTCGACGTAGTCCCGGGTGGAGGCGCTGGAGTTGCGGTAGCGCCGCAGGAAGGTCCGCTCGATCCGGTCGAAGACGCCGGGGCCGACCTGCTCGCGCAGCGCGTAGAGGACCAGCACACCGCCCAGGTAGCGCTGGTCGTCGAAGAGGTCGGCCTGGCCGGGGGCGGCCACCGGGCCGGAGTCGTGCCGCCACTGGTCGCCGCGCGCGTAGGTGTCCCGCATCCGGGCGTCCAGTGTGGTGAGGCCGAGCGAGTCGGGCCAGCCGCGCTCGTAGCGGTAGAGCAGGCCGTAGAAGTCGGCGTGGCCCTCGTTCAGCCAGAGGTCGGCCCAGGTGCGCGGACTGACGCTGTCGCCGAACCAGGAGTGCACCAGCTCGTGCATCATGTGCGCGCCGATCAGCCGCTCCGGCTGCTCGAGGAAGTCCGGCTTGTAGAGGGTGAGGGTCTGGGTCTCCAGGCCGGTGAAGCCGAAGGCCCTGGGATCGTCGCTGTTGACCGGCAGCAGCCCGTAGGTCTCCAGCGGGAACGGGCCGAGCCGCTGCTCGATCCAGGACAGCTGGCCGGTGGTGAGGGCGAGGGCGGGGGCGAGCCCCGCGGCCCGGGCGGTCGGCACGGCGTCGCGCAGCGGCAGCCCGTCCGGGCCCGGGTGGTTGATCACGGTGAGCGAGCCGACCGCGGCCTGGACCAGCTCGGGGGCGATCGGGTCGCGGGAGACGAAGGTGCGGGTGACGAGGCCGTCGTGGCGCAGCTCGCCGGTCGGCGAGCCGTTGGCGACGGCGCCGGTGCCCTCCGGAGTGGTGAGATGGATGGTGAAGGCGGCCTTCTCGGCGGGCAGGTCGTCGCAGGGGAAGACGGTGTGGGCGCTCGCGGGCTGGGGGGCCAGCGCGAAGCCGTCGGGGGTGGGCACCCAGCCGGTGTGCGGGAGGGGCCTGCGCGGGTCGGCGGTGTAGGTGATCCGGACGGTCAGCACGGCCCCGGCCGCGATCGGGCGGGTCGGGACGATCGTCAGCTTCTCGTCGTGCGGGGTGAAGGCGGCGGGCCGGCCGTCGACCCGGACCTGGTGCACGTCCAGGCCCAGGCAGTCGAGTTCGAAGCGGGTGAGGCGCTGGGTGCTGCGCGCGGTCAGCGTGACGGTGGCGTCGACCGTACGGGGGCCGGGGTGGTAGTCGAGGTCCAGGTCGTAGCCGAGCGCGTGGTAGCCGAGGTTACCGAGAGTGGGGAAGACCGGGTCGCGGTGGGAGGCCGGTGGGGGCGCCGGGGCGGCGGTGGCGGTGCTGGCCACCAGGGCCAGTACGAGCGCCGCGGCGGGGGCGAGCAGGGGGCTGACCGGCATCGGCATCGCTTCCGTCCGTAGGGGATCCGTGACGCATGGTAGCGGCGGTGCGGCGTGCGCCGGGGTGTGCGCGGGCATGGGCGCGCCGCGCCTCGTGAGGGGTGGGACGGGGTATCGCCCCGTCCCGGGCGGGGGCGGCGCCGGGCCGTCCGGGTGATCGCCGCTCTGCTAGATTGGTCTACACCACTTAGAGGATGCTTCGGAGACGGGGATCGGCATGGAAGTTGTGATTGTTCCGGACGCGGCGGCCGGCGGCGAGCTGATCGCCTCGGCGATCGCGCACCTGCTCACCGGCAAGCCCGACGCGCTCCTCGGAGTGGCCACCGGCTCGACCCCGCTGCCGATCTACCAGGCCCTCGCGACCAAGGTCCGGCAGGGCGCCGTGGACGTCTCGCGGGCCCGGGTCTGCCAGCTCGACGAGTACGTCGGACTCCCGGCCGGGCACCCCGAGTCCTACCGCTCGGTCGTGCTGCGCGAGGTGATAGCCCCGCTCGGCCTGAGCGAGGACGCCTTCCTCGGCCCGGACGGCGGCGCGGCCGACATCGCCGCCGCCTGTGCCGCCTACGACCGCGCGCTGGCCGAGGCCGGCGGCGTGGACCTGCAGCTGCTGGGCATCGGCACCGACGGGCACATCGGCTTCAACGAGCCCTGCTCCTCGCTCGCCTCCCGGACCCGGATCAAGACGCTGACCCAGCAGACCCGGGAGGACAACGCCCGGTTCTTCGACAGCCTGGACGAGGTCCCGCACCACGTGATCACCCAGGGCATCGGCACCATCCTGGAGGCCCGCCACCTGGTGCTGCTGGCCACCGGTGAGGCCAAGGCCGAGGCGGTCGCGCTCTCCGTCGAGGGCCCGCTCTCGGCGCTGGTGCCGGCCTCAGCCCTGCAACTGCACCCGCACGCGACCGTGGTGGTGGACGAGGCGGCGGCCTCCGAGCTCAAGCTCGCCGACTACTTCCGCGCCACCTACGCGGCCAAGCCCGCCTGGCAGCGCCTGTAGGAACCCCACACGACAGCGGTGGCCGGGCCCCGGGGCGGCGCGCGGCCGCCGTCGTCTCCCCGCCCGCCGCCGGGGACGGCCGTCAGTGCAGGTCGTCGCGCAGCGCGGTGATCCGGTCGACGGCGGCGGAGAAGCCGGTCTGGTCGAGCTCTCCGGCGCTCAGCGCGTCGGCCAGCGCGTCGGTGGCCTGCTCGCCCTCGCCGGGGTCCTGTGCCGAGCAGAGCAGCAGGTCCATCCCGGCGGACGCGGCGTCGACCGCGCGCTGGCCGGTGTCGCCGAAGGCCCGCAGCGCGCCGGCCTCCAGCGCGTCGGTGACGGTGACGCCGTCGTAGCCGAGCCGGCCGCGCAGCTCGCTCTGCACCACGGCGGGGGAGAGGCCCGCCGGCCGGGTGGCGTCCAGTGCCGGGTAGACCGCCCAGGAGAGCATGACCAGCTTCACCCCGGCGCCGATCGCGGCCGGGTAGGGCGCCTCGTCGGTGCCGCGCAGCCGCTGTAGGGACTCCGCCAGGGTGACCGGGCCGGCGTCGGTGTTCTGTCCGGTGGGCGCGGTCCCCAGCCCGGGGAAGTGCTTGGCGGTCGCGGCCACCCCGGCCTGCTGCTGGGCGGCGATGAAGGCGCTGCCCAGGGTGGCGACGCTGGCGGGGCTCTGGGCGTAGGAGCGCTGGTTGTGGTCGATGAAGTTGCCGGGCTGGTCGTAGACGTCCAGCACGGGCGCGAGATTGACGTTCAGCCCGAAGCCGGTCAGGTTCTGCCCGGCGCCGGTCCCGGCCTGCGCCGCCGCCGCGGCGGCGGCCGGCGCGGTCTGGCCGATCTGGCGCTCGGACAACTCCGGGGCGCCGGGCAGGCGCCGGATCAGGCCGCCCTCCTGGTCGGTCATCAGCAGCAGCGGCGAGTGCACCGGACTCTGCTGCTGGGCCTGCCGCAGCGTCTGGACGGCCGCCCGGAACTGGTCCGGGTCGTGGTAGTTGGCGCCGAAGAAGATCACCCCGGCGGCCTGGCCGGCCCGGATGTCCTGGAGCAGTGACTGCGGTGGGGTGAGGCCCGAGTAGGAGTAGACGACCCGCTGGCCCGCGAGTTGCCGCGGGGTCAGACCGGCCGTGGTCGTGCCCGGCGCGCCCGCCGACGGGTCGCTCGCCGAGGGCCCCGCGCTCGGCGAGGAGGCCGCGAACGGGGACGCGGGGGCGGTCGGCGGCCGGCCGGCGCGCGACTGGACAGGCCCGCGCTGGGCCGACGACTCCTGCACCGACGCGTAGGCGGTGAGCAGCAGCACGCAGCAGCCGACCATCCAGCGGGCGGGCGAGGACAAGGTCGTTCTCCTGTGGTTCACAGTGCCCGGGACGGCTCCGGCCTGGTGGTCGGTTCCGGCACCCGGGCCGGGCGGCCCAGCCTACGCGGCCTCCTCCCACACCCGCGCGACGTCTTCGGGCGGACGGATGCCCCTCCGATCGGTGCTGACGTGCCGTCCGCGCCGATCGGATGCTCGGCCGAACGGGTGACGCACCCGCCGATCAGGCCCGCTGGGTGACCGCCACGCAGAGCAGCACCGCCACCGCCGTCAGTGGTGTCGCGGCGCCCAGCCGCTCGCCCAGCAGCGCCGCCGACCACAGCAGGGTCAGCAGCGGCTGGGCGAGCTGCAGCTGGCTGGCCCGGGCCACCCCGACCTCGGCCATCCCCCGGTACCAGACCATCAGCCCGATGAACTGCGAGACCAGTGCCAGGTAGAGCAGCCCCAGCACGGCCTGCCCGGTGGGATGGACCGGCTCAACGAGGGCGGCCAGCACGGCCGCCGGCGCGGTCAGCGGCAGCGCGCCGACCAGCGCCCAGCCGATCACCTGCCACCCGGGCAGCACCAGGGCCAGCCGCCCGCCCGCCACGTAGCCGGCCGCGCAGACCAGTAGCGAGGCGAAGAGCAGCAGGTCCCCGGTGGTCGGCCGTCCCTGGCTCTGCGCCAGCGCGAAGACGACCACCGCCGCCGTCCCGGTCAGCGCCGCGAGCCAGAAGGCACGCGAGTGCCGGGTCCGGGTGGCCACCGCGGCCAGCGCCGCGGTGGCCAGTGGCAGGGCGCCGATCACGACGGCGGCGTGCGAGGTCTGGGTGGTCCGCAGCGCGAGCGTGGTCAGCAGCGGGAATCCGACGACGACGCCGAGCCCGACCGCGGCGAGTGCCGGCCAGTGCCGGCGCTCGGGCGGTGGCACCCGTGCGGCCAGCAGGCAGCCGCCGGCCGTACCGGCTGCGAGCACCGCGCGCAGGGTGACCGTGCTCCACGGCCCGAACCCGCCGAGCGCCCAGTGCGTGGCGGGGAAGGTGAACGAGAAGATCGCCACCCCGAGCGCGGCGAGCGACGTCCCGCGCACGGGACGGCTGGGCCGGGCCTGAACCGCTATCCCAAGCTCCGCTGTAACGCTATCTTTGATTCTCATGAACGACGGTATCAGTGCGCAGAGTCTGGCGAAACTGCTCCGTGGCGAGGTGAAGCGCTTCTCGCCTGGCGAGCGACTGCCGTCCAGTCGCGCGCTGGTCGAGCGGTTCCGCTCCAGTCCGGTCACGGTCTCCCGCGCGCTGGCCGTGCTGGCCGCCGAGGGGCTGGTGGTCACCCGGCCCGGCGCCGGCACCTACCGCGCGCAGGGGCCGGCCGTCCCCGCCGCCACCGTCCGTCCCGCCGACACCTCCTGGCAGCAGATCGCGCTCAGCGCCGAGGGCACCGGCGACGCGGCCCCGCGCACCGTCGACGCCTCCGGCGTGCTCGCCACCCTGACCGCCCCGCCACCCGGCGTGATCGCGCTCAACGGGGGTTACCTGCACCCCACGCTCCAGCCGGAGCAGGCCCTCGGCGCCGCGCTCGCCCGTGCCGCCCGCCGCCCCGGCGCCTGGGACCGGCCGCCGATGGCCGGGCTCACCCCGCTGCGCGCCTGGTTCGCCCGGGAGGTCGGCGGCACGGTCGGCACGGCGAACGTGCTGATCACCGCGGGCGGCCAGGCCGCGCTCACCACCGCGTTGCACGCCCTCGCGGCACCCGGCGCACCGGTCCTGCTGGAGGCGCCCAGCTACCCCGGCGCGCTGGCGGTGGCCCGCGCGGCCGGGCTGCGCCCGATCCCGGTGCCGGTGGACGCCGACGGCGTGCGCCCCGAGCTGCTCGCCGAGGCCTTCGCGGCCACCGGCGCCCGGGTCTTCTTCTGCCAGCCGCTCTTCCAGAACCCGACCGGCACGGTGCTCGGCGCCGAGCGGCGTCGCCAGGTGGTCGGGATCGCCCGGGCGGCCGGCGCGTTCGTCGTCGAGGACGACTTCGCCCGCCGCCTGGCGCACGGCGGCCCGTTGCCACCGCCGCTGGTCGCCGAGGACCAGGACGGCACCGTCGTGCACGTCACCTCGCTCACCAAACCCACCTCGCCGAGCCTGCGGGTGGGCGCGCTGATCGCCCGTGGTCCGGTACTGGAACGGCTGCGCGCGATCCAGGTGGTGGACAGCTTCTTCGTGCCGCGCCCGCTCCAGGAGGCCGCGCTCGAACTCGTCGGCGCGCCCGCCTGGCCGCGCCACCTGCGCGCGGTCGCGGCCGGCCTGCGCGAGCGCAGCGCCGCGCTGCTGGCCGCCCTCCGGCGCGAACTGCCGTACGCGGAACCGGAGTACGTCCCCGGCGGCGGCTACCACCTGTGGCTGCGGCTGCCGTTCGGCACCGACGAGACCGCGCTGACGGCCGCCGCGCTGAGCCAGGGCGTGGCGGTCGCGCCGGGCCGCCCGTACTTCGTGGCCGAGGCCCCGGCGCCGCATCTGCGACTGAGTTTCGCCGACACCGCCAACGTCGACGAAGTCAGCGAGGGTGTCCGGCGGTTGGCCGCGGCCGGTGCTTCGATCGGCCTGGGCTGACCATGCCGGCCGGGAGCCGGAGCCGTACCCCGGAAATTCTCATCTAGGCCCCGGTGGCCCACAGGTTGGAGGCGGCGCCGGCCCGTCAGTCACCGGGGGTTACTGGCGGGTTGGCCCTGCGAGGGCGTGAGCTGGCAGCTCGGTTCGGAGCGGGTCGCGCGTCGGCTGCTGGTGGGAACCGGGAGTGACGCGGTGTCAATCCCGCCATAGGCCGTAAAAGCCCTCTACCGCAGCATTACCGTCCATGCGCCGTGCCTTGTCGGCCCGCAACCGGCTCCGCTACCTTCGTCTCCCCGGACCCATGCCCCATCGGGTGGGGTACCGGCCCCCACAATGTCATGCCCATGATCTGTCACTCTCCGTGCGGAACGGCGTAACCCGTCCGTTCCTTCGGCGTGGGCATGGTCTGCACGTGCGCGATTCCCTGTCCCCGGGCCGGCACGTCCATCGGCGACCCCACACGGGTGTTGACCCAGTGCCGCCCCCACTCCCTTGGGAGGGCTGTCAGTTGCACACCGCCAACCGTTCCGCGCCGCGACGGAGCCTGCGCAGAACAGCGCTTTCCGTCGCGTCGGTGGGCGCCCTGATCACCGGTGGCCTGGCGGCCGCCGCGCCGGCCATGGCCGGCACCCCCGCCGTCACGGCGCTCCCGGCCGACGTGCACCAGGTCTGCTCGGCCCCGCACCCCGGTGAGATGTCCTGCCTGGCGCTGAAGCGCACCGACATCCACCCGCACCTCGCCTCGGCCTCTCCGAACGCCACGGTGTCCGGCTTCGGCCCGAGCGACCTGCAGTCCGCCTACAACCTGGCCTCGGCCGCCGCCGCGAACGGCGGGGGCGAGACGGTGGCCGTCGTGGACGCCTACGACGACCCCAACGCCGAGAGCGACCTGGCCGTCTACCGCAGCCAGTACGGCCTGCCGGCCTGCACCACCGCCAACGGCTGCTTCACCAAGGTCAACGAGAACGGCCAGGCCAGCCCGCTGCCCTCGCCGGCGCCGTCGAGCGACGACTGGACGGGGGAGGAGTCCCTCGACGTCGACATGGTTTCGGCGATCTGCCCCAACTGCCACATCGCGCTGGTCGAGGCGAGCTCCGAGAGCAACGACGACCTGGGCACCGCGGTGAACGCGGCGGTCAACCTGGGCGCCAAGTTCGTCTCCAACAGCTACGGCGGTTCCGAGGCGTCGAACGACACCACCTACGACAGCGAGTACTACGACCACCCGGGCGTCGCCGTCACCGCCTCCTCCGGTGACAGCGGCTACGGCGTCGAGTACCCGGCCGCGTCCCAGTACGTGACCGCGGTCGGCGGCACCTCGCTCTCCACCGCCTCCAACGCGCGCGGCTGGACCGAGTCCGTGTGGAGCACCTCCTCCACCGAGGGCGCCGGCTCCGGCTGCTCGGCCGACGACCCGAAGCCGTCCTGGCAGAAGGACACCGGCTGCAGCATGCGCACCGTCGCCGACACCGCCGCGGTCGCCGACCCGGCCACCGGCGTCGCCGTCTACGACACGTACAACAGCAACGGTGGCTGGAACGTCTACGGCGGCACCTCGGTGGCCTCGCCGATCATCGCCTCGGTCTACGCGCTGGGCGGCACCCCGGCGGCCGGCTCCACCCCGGCCTCCGACATCTACGCCCACACCTCGGCCCTGAACGACGTGACCACGGGCTCGACCGCGACCTGCTCGCCGTCGTACCTGTGCACCGCCGGTCCCGGCTACGACGGCCCGACCGGTTGGGGCACCCCCAACGGCATCACCGCGTTCTCCAGCGGCTCGTCCACCGGCAACACGGTGTCGGTGACCAACCCGGGCAACCAGAGCGGCACGGTCGGTACGGCCGCGTCGTTGCAGATCAGTGGTACTGACTCGGCTTCGGGTCAGACGTTGAGCTACTCCGCGACGGGTCTGCCGACGGGTCTGTCGATCTCGTCGAGTGGTCTGATCTCGGGTACTCCGAGTGCCGCGGGCAGCTACAGCGTCACGGTGACGGCGAAGGACAGCACCGGTGCCACCGGCTCCGCCAGCTTCAGCTGGACCATCGCCGGCTCCGGTGGCGGCTGCACCTCCGCCCAACTGCTCGGCAACCCCGGCTTCGAGACCGGTACCGCCGCGCCCTGGACGGCGACCGCCGGCGTCATCAACAACGACGTGATCGACGAGCCCTCCCACTCCGGTAACTGGGACGCCTGGCTGGACGGCTACGGCGCCTCGCACACCGACACCCTGTCGCAGGCCGTCACCGTCCCGACCGGCTGCGTCAACGCCCGGCTCTCCTACTGGCTGCACGTCGACACCGACAAGACCACCAGCCAGGCGCAGGACACCCTCAAGGTCGAGGTGATCAGCGGCTCCACCACGACCACCCTGGCCACCTACTCCAACCTGAACGCGAACAACGGGTACACCCAGTACTCGGTCAACCTCGCGCCCTACATCGGCAAGAGCATCACGGTGAAGTTCGTCGGCACCGAGAACAGCTCGCCCGAGCAGACCAGCTTCGTGCTGGACGACACCGCCCTCAACGTCTCCTGACGCCACGTCGGAAGACATGACCGTGGGGGGGGGGGGGGGGGGGGGGGGGGGGGGGGGGGGGGGGGGGGGGGGTGGTGGTGGTGGGGGGGGGGTGGGGGATGGGGGGGCGGCCGCGGCGAGAGATGCGGAGGGGGGAGGGAAAAGCGGGGGGCAAGAGGCGTC
>NZ_JBVHLF010000021.1:0-39583 GCF_055559155.1 Kitasatospora sp. NPDC024654 | reverse complement strand
ACCCCCCCCCCCCCCCCTCCCTTTTGCTTCCCCCCCCTCCCCCCCCCCCCCCCACCCCCCCCCCCCCCCCCCCGGAGCGCCCCCCCCCCCCCCCCCCCCCCCCCCCCCCCCCCCCCCCACTTCGCCGTTGCTACCGTCGTCAGGCGGGGGTGCCGCCCGCGAAGTCGCTGTTGAAGCTGGACTCGATGACCGACGCGACGCCGTGGTCCTGCAGGATGATGCCGAGCTCGCGGTTGCTGCCCAGCGAGTTGCTGGTGACGTTCATCGAACCGGCCTCCACGGTCTCGGTGGAGAGGCCGTAGTCGGCGACGATCGCCTTGGCGTGGATGTAGAACCCCGTGCTGGAGGAGTAACCCACCACGGTGGCACCGGCGTTCTCCACCTCGGAGATCTCCGAGGAGTAGCTGGAGGGGTTCTCCAACGCGATCCGCACGGTCACGCCGTTGGAGGCCGCGTTCGCGATCGCGTCCACCACGGCCTGGTCGCTGAACTCCTCCTCCTCGATGTCGAGGCTGGTGGTGGCGCCGTCGATGACGCTCAGCAGCCGGCTCTCGGAGTCGGTGGGCGACCAGAGCAGGTTGTCGCCGTCGCTCGGGGTGATCGCGGTGTGCGCGTAGTCGGCGTTGAAGACCTGCTCGATCGCGTTGACGTCGTTGGCGTCGTTGTCGAAGACGCCGTAGTCGCGGCTGGTCGGGTAGTACTTGGCGGTGAGGTTGCCGGTGAGGATCAGCGACTCGGTGCCGTCGACCGTGATGGTCTTCTGGTGCGTGTAGTAGTACGTGGAGGACGAGTAGACAACGCCCACTCCGGCCGCCTGCAGCGCGGAGTACGCCGCCGCGTTGGTGGACTTCTCCCGCTCGTCCAGGATGACCCGGACGTCCACACCCGCTCTCTCCCGCGCGATCAGGTCGTTGACCGCCGTGGTGTCGCTGAGCTCGTACATCGTCATGTCGAGCGTCCTGGTGGCGGAGTTGATGAAGGAGTAGATCGTCGGCTCGCTGGAACCCAGGTCGAACGCGAACGCCGAGTACGTCGTCGCCGCGTGGGCCGGGAATCCGGCACTCAGCGTGACGGCGCAGGCGGCGAGGGTGACCGCGGCGCGGCGTATGGAAGCACGGATCATGGATGCAACTCCTGGGGGTATCGCTGGGGACATGACGGATCGTCGACTGTCAGGCGGCGGGGGACGCCTCGTCAATTCAGAGAACCACGCGCGTAGAACGCCTGAATAGGCCTCTGCGGTGAACTTGTCGTGTCCACTTTCTGTGTCTGATCTGACGTGGCGACAGTCGTCGGGGTCCGACCGCCGAAGACGCGCACGGGGTACTGGTCGCCAACTGCGCGGTGATGGCCGGATGAACGGGCGGGAGGAGCCTCCCGCCGGCGTGGGTTTCCGGGCGCTGCGCACCCTGGCCGAGGGGCATCACGGCCCGGACCGCCCCGAGTGGTTGTGACCCGGTCGGGGTGGACTGGCCCCCTGCGTCCGGGAGGCGGCCATCCTGGTGCGCGAGTACGGGGGTCGTGTGGGTTGGAAAATCCAATGGACTGTGTCCTAGGCTGGACGCATGAGCCCAGCAGCCACCGCCCGTCCTTGTTCGATCGCCGACACCCTGGCGGTGGTCGGCGACAAGTACGCCCTGCTGGTGCTGCGCGAGGTCTTCTTCGGCGTGCACCGCTTCGACGCCATCGCGCGCAACGTGGGGGCGCCGCGCGACATCCTGGCCGCCCGACTGCGCAAGCTGGTGGACGCCGGCGTCCTGGAGAGGGTGCTCTACCAGGAGCGCCCGGCGCGCTACGAGTACCGGGCCACGGCGGCCGGGCAGGAGCTGCGGCCGGTCCTGCTGCTGCTCAAGGAGTGGGGTGACCGGCACCTGGCGGAGGTGGCGCCGGTGGTCTGGGAGCACGACTGCGGAGCCGACCTCGACCCGGTGCTGTGCTGCCGCGCCTGCGGACGGCGGGTGCACCGTGCGGACGTGGCCCCCCGCTTCCAGGTCCCCGGCTGGTCCGCCACCGGACCCGCCTGACCTTCACCTTCGCGTCGACCCGCTGCTCCGGAACCCCGCGGGTAATTCGTTCGACCTCGGCCGGCCCTCCCTATACGTTGTAGAACACATATACGCCGTACAAGAAGGGGGAGCGGGCATGTCCCAGGCCGAGCGCCGGGCGGACCGATGGCTGATTCTCGCCGTCATCTGCCTTGCCCAACTCGTCGTGGTGCTCGACAACACCATCCTCAACGTCGCCGTTCCCTCCCTCACCCGGGAGCTGGGCGCCACCACCGCGCAGACCCAGTGGGTGATCGGTGCCTACTCGCTGGCCCAGGCCGGGCTGTTGATCGCCGCCGGCGGCCTCGCCGACCGGTACGGGCGCAAGAAGGTGCAGTTGCTCGGGCTCGCCCTGTTCGGGGTCGGGTCGCTCGGCGCCGCGCTGGCCGGCAACCCGGGGGAGCTGATCGCGGCGCGCGCGGGCATGGGCGTGGGCGGCAGCCTGCTGCTGGCCACCAGCCTCGCCATCATCGTGCGCACCTTCGACGCGGACGAGCAGCCCAAGGCCATCACCATCTGGACCGCCATCGCCTCGGTGGGCGTCGCGCTCGGACCGGTGATCGGCGGGGTGCTGATCGAGCACTTCTGGTGGGGCTCCGTCTTCCTGGTGAACCTGCCGGTGGCCGCCCTCGGCCTGATCGCCGTCGCCTGGCTGGTTCCCGAGTCCAAGGACCCGCGCGGCGACCGGCCCGACCTGCTCGGCGCGGTGCTCTCCACGGCCGGGCTGGTCGGCGTGGTGTACGCGATCATCCAGGGCCCCGGCGCGGGCTGGACCGGCTCACGCACCCTGGTCGCCGGCGGGCTCGGCCTGCTCTTCCTGCTGGCCTTCGCGCTGTGGGAGCGCCGGATCGAACACCCGCTGCTGGACCTGGCGTTCTTCCGCAACGCCCGGTTCCGCGGCGCGATCTCCGGCGGCGTGCTGGTCAGCTTCGGCATGGGCGGCTCGCTCTTCCTGCTCACCCAGCACCTGCAGTTCGTGCTCGGCTACGGTCCGCTCTCGGCCGGTCTGCGCACCGCGCCGATGGCCCTCACCGTCATCGCGCTCAACCTCACCGGCGTGGGCATGCGCCTCACCATGAAACTCAGCCCGCCGATCGCCATCGCGAGCGGCCTGACCCTGCTCGCGGCCGGCTTGGCCGCGATCGCCGAGTTCGGGCGCGACGGCTCCTACCCGGGGATCCTGCTCGGCCTGGTGCTGATGGGCGCGGGGGTGGCCTGTGCGCAGCCCGCCATGGCCGGCGCGATCATGACGTCGATACCGCCGGAGAAGGCCGGCATCGGCTCCGGTCTGATGGGCACGCTCAGCGAGTTCGGCAACTCGCTCGGCGTCGCCGTGCTGGGCGCGGTGCTCACCGCCGGGTTCGCCGGGGCGCTGCCCGCCGGACTGCCCGACTCGGCGGCCCGCTCGCTGCCCGAGGCGCTCGCCGCCGCCGGGCCGTCCGCCGCCCACCAGGTGCGCTCCGCCTTCGCGGACAGCCTCACCACCAGCCAGCTGATCGGAGCCGTCGCCGTGCTGCTCGGCGGGTTCCTGGCCGCCTGGCTGCTGAGCCGGGCGGGCACGGCGCAGCCCGTACCCGCTGCTCAGCAGGGTGAGCCGGTCGCACAGGAAGGCTGACCGCGCCCCTACCATCGCTGCACGGCCGGTCCTCCCCGGCCGTGCGGCGAGAACAGAAGGAAGGACATCGTGGACAAGCCCCGCGACCCCGGCGGCAGCATCTGGGTGGCCCCGCCCAAGGGACGCGGGCAGGGCAGCGCCCCCACCGGCCTGAGCCGGGACCGGATCGTCCGCGCGGCGGTGGCCCTGCTCGACGCCGAGGGCGTCCAGGCGTTCTCCATGCGCAAGCTGGCGGCGGAACTCGACGTCACCGCGATGTCGGTCTACTGGTACGTCGACACCAAGGACGGGCTGCTGGAACTCGCGCTCGACGAGGTGCTCGGCGAGATGCGGGTCGAGCCGCTGGAGGACCACGGCGACTGGCGGCGGCATCTGCGCGCGCTGGCCCACGAGTACCGGCGCTGTTTCCAACACCATCCGTGGGCCGCGCAGTTGGCCGCGCGGTTCCTGGCGCTCGGGCCCAACTCGCTGGTCTTCTCCAGCAGCGCCATCGGTGCGGCGACCCGCAGCGGGCTCTCCGGGGACCAGCTCGCCGGGGCGCTGGCGCTGCTCTTCAACTTCGCCTACGGCTTCGCCATGTTGGAATCGCAGTGGTCGCTGCGGGTGCGGGCCTCCGGACTGGGCGAGGACGAGTTCAACCGGGTCGTCTACGGCATCGTCGAGCGGGTCGATCCCCGCTTCGTCGAGAACGAGGACCTGGTCAGGTCCAGCGTCGAGGGTGGCGTGGCCGCGGGCCGGGACCGCCAGTTCGAGGCGGCCCTGGACATCGCGATGGCCGGCATCGACGCCCTGATCGCCGCCGGAGCGCAACCGAACCGCCCGGCGTGAGAGGAACCCGCCCGCAGTGCGCGACCTGATGTCTGACCGGCCCGGACGCCCCGCTGCCGATCCACGCGCGGACGGATCGGCGGCAGGGCGGTCCACCGACGTCGTCGGTGGGGCGGCGTCAGCAGGGGCCGCTGCCCGGGCCACCGAGTCGGAACGACGTCCGGGTCAGCCGGCCCGCGTCGTACAGGTTCGGGCTGGTGGCGGTGACGGTCAGGGCGGGGGTGTCGGTCGAGCCGGTCAGCCGGAAGTCGCCGATCCAGGAGGAGCCGTGCCGGGTGCCGTCCCGGCCGTCGCCCATCTGCTCGCAGGTGCTGCCGGTGGCGTGGGCCACCTCGCCGAACGCGGTGACCAACTGGGCCCGGGTGTAGCCGCCCTGCCAGAGCGCACCGGGGAAGTAGCCGACGGCCTGTCCGTCATAGAGGACCCACCAGTCGCCGGCCAGGTTCTCGATCGCGAACCTGGCCGCGGTCCCGGGCCTCACGGCCATGCCGGGCTTGACGGTTCGGGATACCTGGACGAAACCGCAGCCGTTGTAGCAGCTCTCGGCGCCGTTCACCCAGTGGTAGACGAACAGGTGCGGGCGGGTGTCACCGTTGAGGCCCAGGTCGACGGTCCAGCCGATCTCCACGGTGGACTTCTGGTCGGCGGACTGCAGGGCCAGCTCCTGCAGCGAGTGCGACTCGGTGTCGCCCGGCTTGATCCGCGGCGCGGCCTGGAGCATCCGGATGCTCGCGCCGGTCACGTCGGTCAGCTGCCGTCCCGAGACGTAGTCGTAGCAGGCGCCGAACCAGCAGACCGGCCCCGAACCGTCGGCGGCGGGGGCCTGGGCCGAGGGCAGCAGGTCGGGCAGCGGTGCCGGTGCGACGTGCGGGGTCGGGGCGTCGGGAGTGGCGGCCCGGGCGGCCGGGCTCGCGCAGAGCAGGCCGAGGGTGGCGGTCAGCGCGGTGGCGCCGGCGAGGAGCGTGCGGGATATGCGCATGGACGGGTCCCATCCGGTGGGGGGGGCGGCAGGAGCGGTGGCCGGTACGAGGCGATGCTGCTCGACACCGGGTTGATCCGTGACATAACTTCACTTACCTTGCGGCTTAACGTAGCTGTGCCGGATCGGGCCACGCAATACCCTGGGACGCTCCCGGGGGCGGACGGCAGAAGGTGAGGAGCATCGTGGCGAAGCGGGCGATACGACAGGAACCCGACGAGCCGGACGACGACCGTCAGGTGATCGGCCGGCGGGTGCTCCGGCTGCGCACCGAACGCGGCCTGACCCAGCGGGCGTTGGCCGAACCCGCCTACACCGCCGCCTACATCTCCACCCTGGAGGCCGGACGGGTCCGCCCCTCCGAGACCGCGCTGCGTTACCTCGCCGACCGACTCGGTGTCAGCTTCCAGGAGTTGACCACCGGGCAGCCCGCGCATCTGGCCACCGACCTCCGACTGCGGCTCACCGACGCGCGGCAGGCACTCTGCGCGGGCGACGGCGCCGAGGCGGCCGAGCGGTACGCGGCGCTGGCCGCCGAAGCGCACCGGCTCGGCCTGCCGGCCGAACACGCCACCGCGCTCGTGGGGTTGGGCGACTGCGCGCTGGAGGCCGGTGAGTTGGACCGGGCGATCGAACACTTCCAGGCCGCCGAGGACCAGTTGGCCGACGCCCCGCTCCCGCAGCGGGTGCCCGCGCTGCGCGGCCGGGCGGTGGCCCACCTGCTCGCGGGCGAACTGCGGTACTCCTGCTACCTGTTGGAGAGCACGATCGACCGGCTCAACGCCGAGGGGCTACCGGACCCCGCCGCCCTGCTGCTGCTCTACTCGACGGTCATCGCGCCCTACATGGACATGGGCGCCCAGGCCCGGGCGGCTCGGGCGGCCGAACTGGCCCTGGCGCTCGCACCGCAGGTCGCCGACCCGGCGCTGGTCGCCCGGATGCACCGTGGCGTCGCCCGCACCCTGCTGGCCGAGGGGCGGGTGGCGGAGGCGGACGCCTCACTGGCCCGGGCCCAGGAGCTCTACCGGCAGCTCGGCATCCGCAGCGAACTCGCCCACTGCCACTGGATGCGCGGCTACCTGCGCGCCCAGGACGGTGAAGTAACCCAGGCCGAGCGGGAGTTGCGGACCGCGCGGGAACTGCTCGCCCGTCCGCGTGCCACCCTGTACACCGCGCAGCTGGACGTCGAACTCGCCGACGTGCTGCGCCGCCGCGGCCACGGTGCCGAGGCCGAGCGGCTGCTCTCCCAACTGCTCGGCGAGCTCACCGTCGCCCGCGGCGCGGTGCACGCGGGCGGCGCGCACCGGCTGCTCGGGCTGATCACCGAGGAGCGTGGCGACCTCGCCGGCGCCGAGCGGCACTACCGCACCGCGCTGACCCTGCTCGAACCGGCCGGCGCGGCAGGGGACCTGGCCGATCTCTGCCGCCTGCTCGGCGACCTGCTGCGCCGCACCGGCCGTACCGAGGCCGCCCTGGACGTCTACCGCACCGGCCTGGTCCACCGCGCCGCCCCCGGCCGGACCACGCTGGGCCCCGCACCGGCCGACCCGCCGCGGTGAGTGCGTCGCCCCGCGCGGTTTGGCCGCCGCGATGCCGGGCAACCGCCCGAACGGGGACCGAGACAGGAGGTCATCATGATCATCCTTGGAGTGATCCTGCTCATCATCGGGTTCGTCGCCCACTTCGCGATCCTGTGGACCATCGGGATCATCCTGGTGGCCATCGGGCTCGTCCTGTGGGTGCTGGGCGCGCTCGGCCACGCCGTGGCCGGACGGCGTCACTACTGGTAGCGGGTCGGTGGAGCGCCGACCGCACGCCGCCTCAGGGGCGGGCCAGCTTGCGCTCGCCACCGGCCCCGGTCGCGTACGGGAGCCCGTAGTGTGCGAACACCGCTGGCTCCTCGTCCGCGGGCAGGATGTCGTCGGTGCCGATCGAGGGCGCCTCCTTGACCAGGCCGCGGGCGTAGCGGACCTTCAGGTAGCCCGGCCCGACCGTCGCCCCGTTGAGGGGCACGAACACCAGACGGCGCTTGTTGAGTAGTCCGATCATGACGGTGGCGAAGGCCGGTTCGTCCGTACTGGTGTCCACGTAGATGGCCTCCAGTGATCCGATCTTTCGGTTCTCGGCGTCCACCACGTCGTGGCCGCGCCACTCCCTGATGTCCTCGACCTGGAACACCATCGCGCTCTCCTCACCTCGGATGCCCGTTCCATCGTCGCGCCACCGGGCCCGGGCGGCGCGTCGGTACGGCCGTCCGGTGGCGATCAGCGCAGCCCGTCGTCGCCCGAGGGCGGCCAGCGGTGCTCGGTCTCGCCCGGGGCGAGCCGGGCGACCACCTGGGCCAGCCCCCGGCACGCCTCCTCGATCCGCCGGTAGGTGTTCTCCCGCTCGGCGATGACCGCGGAGAGCAGCAGCCCGGTGAGCGCCGCGGCGCCGTTCAGGGCCTGCAGGGTCACCATCACCCCGAGCAGCCCGTGGTGCGCGAACGGGCCGTCGTGATCCGTCGCCGCCACCACGGTCAGCACCGAGACCAGCAGTACGCACGGCGCGGCTCCGAGCAGTTGGAAGCGCAGCGCGGCCCAGATGAGCAGCGGGAACACCAGGAACAGCAGCTCCAACGCGCTGCGGCTGGTGACCAGTGTGACGGCGGCGGTGCCGCCCAGCAGGACCGCGAGCTCGGCCCAGCGGTAGGGACCCCCGTCCCACGGCAGCCGCGCGGTGCGGAGGGCCAGCAGCAGCGGAGTGACCACCAGGACGCCCATCGCGTCGCCCGTCCACCAGGAGGACCAGGCCGCCCAGAACCCGCTCGGGGGCAGCGCGCCGTCGAGCAGCAACACGGTGTTGCCGATGGTCGAGCTGACCAGCATCCCGGTGAAGGCGCCCAGGAACACCAGGGCCGCGCCGTCCCGCAGCCGGTCCAGCCGGACCCGGAAGTCCACCCGGCGCAGCAGTAGGTAGGCGCCGACCGGCGCGAGGGTGTTACCCGCCACGATGCCCCAGGAGGCGGGGTTGAACGGGGGGATGGTGAGGATCACCGCCAGCGCGCCGAGCGCGATCCCCGGCCAGACCCGCAGACCGAGGAAGAGCAGCGAGGCCAGGGCGATTCCGGTGGGTGGCCAGAGCGGGGTGACCACCGCGCCGCCGATGATCACTCGCTCCAGCAGGCCGAGCCGCCCGGACGCGAAGTAGCAGGCGGCGACGGCGAGGTTCACCGGGACCGCCACGGCGACCCGCCGGACGCCAGGGATCATCCGGCATCGCCGCCCGGGGTGTCGTGGCAGAGCACCAGCACGGCCGCGTCGTCGGTGTGGCCGGTGAGGTCGGCCACCTTGATCACCTCGGCGGCCAGCTCCGCGGGATCGGCCCCCATCCCGGCCCGGACCACCCGCTCGACCTCTTCCAGGCCCGCCTCGATCGGGAACGACGGACCTTCCACCACACCGTCGGTGACCAGCACGTACGCGCTCGCGGCCGGCAGTCGGCGGCGGGCCGTGGGGTAGGCCTCGCCGGGGAGGATGCCGAGGGGTGGACCGCTCTCGTCCTGGGTGACCCCGCTGTGGCCGTCGGCGGTGGCCCAGATCGCCGGCACGTGGCCGGCGCTCGCCTTCACCAGCTCCCGGGTCGAGGGGTCGAAGCGGAGGAAGCTGCAGGTCGCGAAGAGCGTGCAGTCCATCGAGATCAGCAGTTCGTTGGCGCGGCTCAGCACCTCGCCCGGGTCGGCGGCGGTCGCGGCCACCGCGCGCAGACCGATCCGGATCTGGCCCATGAACGCGGCCGCCTCGACGTCGTGGCCCTGGACGTCGCCGATCGAGAAGCCGAGTGCCCCGTCGGGAAGCCGGAACCCGTCGTACCAGTCACCGCCGATCGCCAGCCCGTGCCGGGCGGGCGCGTAGCGGGCCGCGGTCCGCAGGCCCGGGAGTTCGGGCAGCGCACCGGGGAGCAGCTCGCGCTGGAGCGCCTCGGCCAGTTCCACCCGGGCCCGTTGCAGTTCCGCCCGCTCCAGGGCCTGGGCGGTCAGCCGCCCGAGTTCGGTGAGCAGGTCGTCGGCGCTCGCGGGCCGGGTGGGACGGCGTCGGGTCATCGACCCTCCGAAGGGCGTCGGGTCATGGCTGCGGCGGGTGCGGCGCGCACCGCAGCCTGCGCCTCAGGTTAACCCGCCGTCGCCCGCGCGGCAGCCGGGCGCGGACGGGGCTGGACGAGCCGTGGTTCGACTGGTGCGATCAGTTCCGGCTGCCGCGCGGCGACTCCTCGGGGCTGCCCGCGGCAGTGTGCGCGGCCGGTCCGCGAGGTCGGCGGGGACGGCGGGACCGGGCCGACGCCGCAGGTGCCCAGGTCGAGCGGCCCTCTTGGGCAGGTGGGGGAGCGTGGCGGCGGGTGCGTCCGTCAGGAGCCCGCCGGGGGGCCGGGCAGCGTCAGGACGAAGTCGGCCGAGCGGGCGAAGGCCTGGTCGTGCGTGATCAGCACGGTGGTGCGGCCGGCCATCAGGTTCCGTAGCGGGGCGATCACCCGCTGGGCGGACTCGTCGTCCAGTCCCGCGGTGGGTTCGTCCAGTACCAGGACCGGGGTGCTGCGCAGGAACGCCCGGGCGATCGCGATCCGCTGCCGCTGGCCGCCGGAGAGCTGGAAGCCGTCCAGCCCGAGCTCGCTCTGGTAGCCGTGCGGGAGTTCCGTCACGAAGTCGTGGGCGTCGGCGTCCTTCGCCGCCCGCTCGATCTCGTCCCGCGAGGCATCCGGCCGGCCGTAGGCGATGTTGTCGCGGATCGTGCCGCGGAAGAGTGGTGCCTGCTGCGGGAGCAGGGTCACCGCCTGGCGCAGCGAGGCCAGCGTGAGGTCCCGGATGTCCTCGCCGTCGAGGCGGACCGCGCCGGCCTCCGGGTCGAGGAAACGGACCAGCAACTTCGCCAGCGTCGACTTGCCCGAGCCGCTCGGCCCCATCACGGCCAGCACCTGGCCGGGCCCGATGGTGAAGCCGACGTGCTCCAGCACCGGCCGGCCGGCCCGGTCCGGGTAGCCGGCCCGGACGTCCTCGCAGCACAGCCGGCCCTTGACGGCCCGGGCCTGGTGGGCGGTGGGGCGTTCGCGCACCGGCGTCTCGGTGTCCAGCAGTTCCAGTACCCGCTCGGCCGCCGCACCGCCCGCACCGACCACCGCGGCCAGGCCGGCCAGCTGCTGGGCCGGTTCGAAGAGCTGGGCCGTGAAGGCGGCGAAGGCGAGCAGGCCGCCCAGGCTCAGCACGCCGCGGTCCAGCTCGAACGCGCCGACGCCGACCACGATCAGACCGCCGACCACCTCCAGGACGTTGAGCAGCGGCGGATAGAGGTCGGCCAGCCGCGCGGTGGCGAGTTCGGCGCGCAGCAGCGCCTCGCCCTCCCGTCGCACCCGCGCGACGTCACGCCCCTCCGCGGTGCAGGTCCGGGTGACCACCGCGTTGCGCAGGCTCTCCTCCAGCGCGGCCGTCACGGCGCCGGTGCGTCGCTGGGCCTCCCGCTCGCGGTCCAGGATGCGTCCGCCGAAGAACCGTGCGCTGCCCCAGAACAGCGGCGCCACCGCGAGTGCCGCGAGTGCGAGCGGCCAGCTCAGGTAGACCGCCGCCGAGGCGAAGAGCAGGAGTCCGAGCAGCGCCGATCCGCCCTCGACCAGGCCGGAGGCGACCATCTGCTCGATCGCGGAGATGTCCGAGGTGAGCCGGGACACCACGTCGCCGTGCCGGCGGCGCTCCAGCGTGTCGGGCGGCAGGGTGTGCAGGTGGCGGACGACGGAGGTGCGCAGCCGCAGCACGTACCGCTCGGCGACCCGGGTGGCGGTGTAGCTGCCGCCGAACACCAGCAACGCGGCGAGCGCGGTGGCGCCGGCCATGGCCAGGGCGAGCGGCCAGAAGTCCACGAAACGGCGGGGCAGCAGCACCTCGTCGATCAGGTCCTTGAACAGCCAGACCGACACCACCTCGCCGAAGGTGCCGGCGACCAGCAGGACGGCGCCGGCCAGCAGCCAGGGCGCGTCGGGGCGCACCCAGGGCCAGAAGCGCCGGAAGGCCTCGCGGACCGGGACGACCGGCGCCGGAGCCACCGCGTCCGGAGTGCTCGGCCCGTCCGCTCCGCTCGGCACGGGATCCACGACGGTTGCCTCCTCCCCGGAGTGCTTCCGGAGTGCTTCCCGCGGGCAGGAAGCGGGGCCGACGGCATGCCGTCGGCCCCCGTGGGCAGGGAGATTCCCCCTTGCCTTCCCCTTCGCGATTACCAGCGGTGGTGACGACGGTGGTGGCGACGGCAGTTGCGCCGCGTACGGCCGCCGAAGGAGCGGAAGACGCTCATCATGGCTCCCTTCTCCGCATCGGTCGGGCGGTGGAACGCCCGACGGATTCGTTGGCCGCGGATCCCCGCGGTCGACGCACGGGAGTCGAACCTCTCCCGTGCCCTTTAACCCATACGGATCAGTCACCCGAAGGGATTGCCGAGCGGGTCACGAAATCTGGCGGCGTCTGACTTCCCGCGCGGCGCGGCGTTCGGTGCCCCGCCGTGGCAATCCTTCCGAACGGGTGGTTCGTAGTAGAGGTACGCAACGGAACGGAACGGACCGGACCGGCCCTTCGCTGAAGCGGCCATGGGGGATGGTTCACACACCCTGGCACCGGACGGTGGCGGCCATGACCGAACCCGACAGCCCCGCCTGTCAGCAACTCCACGAGCTCGGCGCGGAACTCGCGCTCGGCATACTGCTGGCGCGCGAACGGGCCGGCGCGATGGTCCACCTGCAGCGCTGCGGTGCCTGCCGCGAGTACGTCCGCCGGCTGGCGTTCGCCTGTGACGGGCTGCTCGACCTGATCCCGGGCCGCGAGCCGCCGGTCGGATTCGAGTCCCGGGTGCTCCAGCGGGTCGGGCTGCGCCTGGAACAGCCCGTGCCGTCCGTGCCGTCCGTGCCGTCCACGGAGCGTGCGCGGTTCGGGCGGCTCAGGCGGTCGCCCCGGTCAGCGCGACGGGAGCAGGCGGCCCGGCGGTGGTCGGCCCGACGCCCCGGGGCGCGGCTGCGGCTGGCCGTCCCGGCGGCCGCCGCCGCGGCGGCCCTCGCGGCCGGTGCGGTCGGCTGGGCGATCGGCAACTCCACCAGCGGGCCGGCTCCCGCCCCGGCGGCCTCCGCGCCCGCCTCCGCGGACGGGCACGGGATGTTCACGGCCCAGTTCAGGATGGCCGGGCACATGGTGGGCCAGGTCTTCGTCTTCGCCTCGCACTCGCCGTGGATGTACCTGTCGATGCACACCGGCGGACCACTGGGCCACGCGGTCAAGTGCCGGCTCCAACGCGCCGACGGGTCGACCGTCACGGTCGGCACCTTCGACCTGTCCAGTGGCGACGGCCACTGGAGCGTCGCCTACCCGGCCGGCGCCGCCCCGGTGACCGGGGTCCTGCTGGTCGGGGACGACGGCTCCGTACTGGCGAGCGCCCCCCTCACGGCCGCCCGCCCGTCGAGCACCTCCTCGTCCCTGCCGGCGTCCTACGCCTGAGCGGTCCTCCGTCCGGGTGGGCCCAGGGCCGAGCGTCCCGCAGCCGAGCGACCGGCTCGAAGCGGGCATCTATTTCACGAGTAAATTAGTTGCTAAGCTTTTTCGCATGGCCGCACCGTCAGATCCCGCCCCGACCGACCCCCGCCTCCGCCGGTTCCCGTTGCCGCCGCTGAGTCACACGCTGCGGCTGGGGGCGCCGGCGGACGTCTGGCACAAGCCCGCCGTCAGCGCGGTCGTCGCCCTCGCCGCGCTCAACTTCACCCTGTTCGGGCTCGGCCGGCTCGACCTCGCCCTCTACACCTCGTCCGGCGGCCTCTGCGCGCTCTACGGCCACGGGCTCCCGTACCCGGCGCGGGCCCGCACGCTCGGGTGGGTCACCCTCGGCGCCGTCCTCAGTACGGCGATCGCGCTCACCGCGGCCTCGCTCACCCACTCCGCCGCCGTGCTGGTCACGGTGGCCGCCGCCTTGGCCGCGTTGCACAGGACGGCCTGCGACGCGGCCCGGATCGGCCCGCCCGGCAACATCATCGTGACCTTCACCACCGCCAGCTGCGCCTTCGTGCCGCAGCACCTCGGTCAGGTGCCCGGCCACGTCGCGCTCGCCGCCCTCGGTGCCGCGGTCGCCTGGCTGGTCTGCATGGCTCCGGTGCTGGTCCGCCCGCTCGGTCCGGAACGGATCGTGACGGCCCGTGCGCTGCGGGCGGCCGCCCGGCTCCTGCGGAGCGAACCCGCCCGGCGGCCGGCGACCCGGACGGCGCTGGCCGCCGCCGTCAACGCGGCCCGGCACACCCTGGCGCTCTCCTCCGGCCGCGCCGGTGCGCGCCGCCGGGAGCCGGCGGGTCTGGAGCGGCTGCTGATCCGCTGCGAGTCCGCGCTGGGCGCGGCGGACGCCGTCGCGCGCCCGTCGTCCTCGCCCGCCGTGCTCTCGACGGAGCCCGCCGAAACCGCCGCGCACTACGACGACTGGGCCCGACAGCTGCGGCGGAACGGTCCGCTGCCGGCCGTCCCCCTCACCCCCGCGGAGGACGCCGAACTGCGTGGATCGGCCGCCGCCGCGTCGGCAGCCGCCCGGGAACGGGGACGCGGAAACGGTCACGGCCCGCGGTTCCGGGACGCGCTGCGTCCAGGCTCACCGCTGCTCCCGATCGCCCTGCGGGTGGCGGTCGGCTGTGCCGCCGCCGGGTGGGTGTCGCTGGCACTGGGCGTCGGACGCCCGGCCTGGGCGGTGGTCACCGCGGCCTCGGTCTTCCAGGCCAGCGCCGGGATGTCCTGGTCGCGTGCGCTCCAGCGGGTGCTGGGGAACCTGCTCGGCCTGGTCCTCTTCACCGCGCTGCTGCCGGTCTCCCGTTCGGGCGAGCCGGCGCTGATCCTGCTCGGCCTGGCCTGCCAGTTCTGCGCGGAGGCGACGGTCGCCCGCAGTTACTGGCTGGCGAGCACCTTCGTGACCCCGATGGCGCTGCTGATGACGGAGTTCGCCGGCTACCAGCCGGCCAGGACGCTGGTGGCCGATCGCTGGCTGGACACCTGCGTCGGTGTCGTGCTCGGCCTCGCCGCGTGCTTCCTGGTCACCAACCGTCGCACCGCCGGCCGCCTGGAGGTCGCTCTGGCCGCGCTCGTCGCGGCCACCGACGCGGCCCGGTCGGCCGTGTCGTCGGGCGCGGTGGCGGGCGGGTCCGTCCCGGCGGCCCGGGAAGGGCTCTCGCGGGCTCTGGTGGAGCTGCGCGAGGCGGCCGACGTCGCCTCCGGTGAGTGGTGGCAGCGAGCGCTGCCGCAGACCCGGATCGCCGCGGCCGAACGGGACGGTCACCTGGCACTCGCGGCCCTGCTCGACCACCGTGCCGCCCACCACCTCGCTCCCGCCTGCCCCTAGGATCAGGTGCCCGGCCGGCCGTGCTCACCCGGCGGTGCGGCCGACCGTCGAACGCCCGGGGTGGCAGAGGGGAGCAGCGCACGTGGAGGACGCCGTCGCGGACGTGCTGCGGCAGTGGCAGCGGGCGTTCCCGGGTCTGGACACCGAGCCGGTCGCGGTCATCGGCCGGATCAACCGCTGTGCCTCGCTGCTGCAGCAGGGCAGTGGCGGCCCGCTCACCCGGGAGGGACTCGCCCGCCCCGAGTTCGACATCCTGGGCGCGCTGCGCCGGATCGGCCACGAGTTGACGCCCACCCAGCTGGCCCGCGAGACCTTCGCCTCCGGCGCGGCCGTCACCAAGCGACTCCGGCTGCTGGAGGAGCGCGGCCTGGTCGCCCGCCGCGCCGACGCCCGTGACCGCAGGGTCTCGCACCTGTCGCTCACCGAGAGCGGCAGTGCCCTGGTCGACCGGATCTACCCCGAGCTGCTCGCCTACGACCGTGCGCTGCTCGCCGGCCTGACCCCCGAGGAGCGCGAGGACCTCGCCCGCGCGCTCAGCCGGCTGCTGCTCGTCCTGGAAGGCAGCAGCGGCAGCCTGGCCTGAGCCACCCGCGACGCCTCGGATCAGGCGAGATCGTCGATGATGTCGGCCAGCCGGCGCAGCTGCCGGGCGAGTTGCAGCCGTTCCTCCGGGCTGAAGGTGGCGTAGCCGAGCGCCTGGCGTTCGCGCCGGTGGCTGCGGATGCGCGCGAGCCGGTCGGCGCCGTCGTCGGTGAGGGCGATCAGCACCCGGCGTTCGTCCTCGGGTGAGCGGCGGCGGGTGACGATGCCCTTGGTCTCCAGCTGCTGGAGCATCCGGGTGGCCGTCGGGACGCTGACCCCCGCGTCGGCGGCCAGCCGCCCGACCGGCAGCCCCGCCTCCAGCGCGAGCGGTTCGAGCATGGACTGCTGCGCCAACGACAGCTCGCCGGCCTGGTCCGCCCCGGCCGAGCGGGCCCGCCGCATGGCGAGGAAGAGGGTGTCGGCGGCGCGCGCCAGTTCCTCCACCCCGGTCCCGTGGTCGGTGTCGTCCGGTCTGTGCTTGTCGGCGTTGCGCATGAGTGCTAGCTTACCGAAGAAATAGCTAGCAAGCTAAACAATAGGAAGCTAAGAGAGGTTTCGATCATGGTCTCTCCCGCTCGCGTCGACGTCCACGAGCACGTGGTCCCGCCCGCCTACCGCAAGCTGCTGGCCGACCGGGGGCTGGACTCCGGTGGCTGGCTCATCCCGGCCTGGAGCAGGGACGACGCCATCGCGATGATGGACGCCCAGGGCGTCGCCACCGGCGTCCTCTCGGTCAGCACCCCCGGCGTCCACCTCGGCGACGACGCCGAGGCCCGCACCCTGGCCCGTCAGGTCAACGAGTACGTCGCCGAGTTGGCCAAGGACCGCCCCGACCGCTTCGGCCAGTTCGCCAGCATCCCGTTGCCGGACGTGGACGGCGCGGTGGCCGAGGCCGCCTACGCCCTGGACGAGCTGCATGCGGACGGCGTCGTGCTGCTGGCCAGCCCGGCCGGCCGCTACCTCGGGGACCCGGCCTTCGAGCCGCTCTGGGCCGAGCTCGACGCCCGCGCCGCCGTGGTCTTCGTCCACCCGACGGAACTGGCGATGCCGATGCTCCCCGGCATCCCGGCCCCGGTTGTCGACTACACCTTCGACACCACCCGCACCGCGGTCCAGCTGGTCCTGAACGGGGTGATGTCCCGCCACACCCGGGCGAAGGTGATCCTCTCCCACGCCGGCGGTTCCCTGCCCTACGTCGCCCACCGGGTTGCGGTCGCGGCGAGCCTGCTGGACCCGGCGAAGCACACCGTCGACGGCGTCCTCGCCGACCTGAAGCGCTTCTACTTCGACACCGCGCTCTCCGGCAGTCCCACCGCGCTCCCCTCCCTGCTCGCCTTCGCCGAGCCGGGCCACGTCCTGTACGGCAGCGACTGGCCGTACGCCCCCATCGACACGGGCGCCTACTTCAACCGCCACCTCGACACCTACGGGCACTGGGAGCCCGGCCAGCTCCACGCCGTCAACCGTGGCAGTGCCGAAGCCCTCGTCCCCCGCCTCGCGCCCTCCGCCGACCCGGTCTGACGGCCCCTCCGACCACCGCCCACGCGTCGAAGTCCCCGCTCGTACGGTGGCCGGGTGACACCGGACGAGAATCCGCGTGCGCTGGCCGCGCTCGAAGCGGCCTGGAAGCGCGATGGCCGGGCGCTGGCGGCGCTGGCCGAACGCCGCGCGGACCAGGCCGAGTCGGCGCCCCTGGTCACCAGCAACGGCGAGTCGGCCCTGGATTCGCCGGTCGCCATGGCCTGCGGCCTCCGCTCCGGGATGCGACCGGAGGAGCGCGAGGCCGTGAACGAGCGCCGGGAGAGTGACGTGACCGCCCGCATGTGCGCCGCGCAGGGGCGGATCCTGAAGGCCTGGGCCGCCACCGTCGGCGACGAGACGGCCGGGGAGGTCGGTCGGTCGCGCCGTCATCGACGCGATCCGCGCCTTCACCCGTGGCGGTGAGGAGCACGTCGTGCCGCTCCTGACCGCGTTGCGCGCCGTCACGCTGGAGGATCGCGCCTGAGGCCGGGATTGACGAGGCGTCGGGCATGACTGGGCTGGCGGCGTGTCACGCGCATGATGGGTGGGCGTCCACCGGCCGAACGGGAGACCGGGGTGGCGCGTCCGACGGATGAGCCTGATCTGAAGGGGCCCGGATGAACGTCACCACACCCACCAGCACGCCCACGACACCCACCCGGCCCGCATCCGCACCCCGGCCCGGTACGGGACCCGACGTGCCGCGGCGGGTCGCCGTGGTGGGCGCGGGCGCGGCGGGAACGCTGACCGCCGTGCAACTGCTCCACCGTGCCGCCGGTCGGCGGGTACCGCTCGAGGTGTACCTGGTGGACCCGGCCGACGCCGGGCCGGGGGTCGCCTACGGTACGGGCGACGTGCGGCACCTGCTGAACGTGCCGGCCGACGGGATGAGCGCGTTCCCCGATGATCCGGGGCACTTCCTGCGCTGGCTGGCGGTCTGGGAGCGCTGTCCGGCCGCACCCGGGGATTTCGTGCCCCGGCGCACCTACGGCCGCTACCTCACGCACGTCCTCGAACGGGCGGTCGAGGACAGCGCGGTCTGGGGCCGGCTGCACCACGTGCGCCGGCGGGTGGTGGACGCCGAGTGCGGTGCGGAGGGCGTCGTGCTGGTGCTGGCGGACGGGGAGCGGCTGCCCGTCGAGGCGGCCGTCCTGGCGCTGGGGCTGCGTCCGCCGGGGTGCGCCTGGGCGCCGCCGGTGCTGCGCGGCCACGCCGCTTTCGTTGCCGACCCGTGGGCGCCGGGGGCGCTGGAGGCGGTGCCGGCCACCGGCGAGGTGCTGATGGTGGGCACGGGGCTGACGATGGCGGACGTCGCGCTCAGCCTGGCCGGCCCGGACCGGGTGATGCACGCCGTCTCCCGGCACGGCCTGGCCCCGCACGGTCACCGCTCCGGCCCGCTGGTCGCCGTGCCACTGCCCCCGGCGCTGGACGGCCTGGTCGACTCGGAGGGGTTGGCGGGGCTACGGCGTGCGGTGCTGCGGCACCTGGCCCGCACCCGGCGCACGGTGGGGGACTGGCGTCCGGGCGTCGACAGCCTGCGGCCGTGCACCATGGCCCTGTGGCAGCGGTTGTCCGACGCCGACCGGGTCCGCTTCCTGCGCGAGGACCTGCGGTGCTGGGAGGTCCACCGCCACCGGCTGGCCCCCGCCACCGCCGCCGCCGTGCAACAGCTGCGGGACCAGGGGCGGTTGACCGTCGCCGCCGCGGAGGTGACCGACGCACGGGAGGCCGGGCCGTCGGTCGAGGTCCGGCTCAGCGACGGCCGCGTGCTCACCGTCGCCGCGGTCGTCAACTGCACCGGTGCTCCCGCCGAGCTGACCGGCAGCACCGACCCGCTGCACCGCGCCCTGCTCCGCCGCGGCCTGGCCACCGCGGGCCCGGCCGGCCTGGGCCTGGCCACCGCCACCGACGGACGCCTGCGCCCGACCGCGGACCGGGCCGCCGCCCCGCTGTGGACGCTGGGCCTGCTGCGCCGCGGCGAGCTGCTGGAGACCACCGCGATGCCGGAGATCCGTGAACAGGCCGCCGGGCTGGCCGAGGCCGTGCTGGACACCCTGGCCACCGCCGGGCCGGACGTCGCCGGCCAGCGGAGCGGTCGGGTGGGCCGCCGCGAGGGGTGACGGGTCGTCGGCGGGTGGGGCGGCGGCACCGCGGGCGTCCCAGCGCCGTCCCTCCTCCGCCACGGGCGGGTAACAGCGTGCGCTGTCGGGCGCGGGAGTGGGCAAACTCGGAGTGACCGGGGTCGCCGGCCCGAGGCCGGCCGTCGCAAGGAGCACAGCCATGCCAGTCGAAACCGCCCACCGTCGTCGGGCGCTCGCCCGCCGGGCCCTGTTGCCGGGCGTGGTCGCGGCCGTCGCCCTGACGGCGACGGCCTGCTCGTCGTCCTCGCCCACCCCCGCCGCCGCGCCGTCCGCCGCCGCGCCGGCCGGCACGACCCCGGCCGTGTCGCCGCCCGCCCCGGGGACGGCCGCGCCGAGCGCGCCCGTACCGGGTACCGAGCCGACGCAGCCGGCGGCACCGGCCACCCCCGCCCCGACGGCGCCCGCCACCGCGCCCGGTGCCCCGACATCGTCCGCGGCAGCGGTGGGCAGCTCGACGCGGGCCTGCACCAGCTCCCAGCTCTCGGCCGTCCTGGCCAACCCGGGCGTTGGCGCGGGCCAGTACTACGCGACCCTGGTCTTCACCAACACCTCCGCCGCCAGCTGCACCCTGACCGGCTACCCGGGTGTCTCCTACGTCGCGACGAACGGCGTCCAGTCCGGCAACGCCGCGGTGCGCGACACCGGAACGGTGGCCACCGTCACCCTCAAGCCCGGCGGCCGGGCGAGCGCGGTCCTGCACGACAGCAACGGTGTCGGCGGCTACGACCCCACCCAGTGCCAACTCGCCCCCGCTCAGGGCCTGCGGATCTACCCGCCGAACGAGACCGCCGCGCTCTTCGTGCCGTGGCAGACCCAGCACTGCGCCGGCCCGACCATCCACGCCCTGAGCATCGGCCCCGTCCAGCAGGACTGACCGTTCCTCCGACTCCCGCGGTCCCTCCGACTCCCGCCGCTACTACGACCGGGTGCCGCCGAGGGCGTTGCGGTGCCGTGGCATCCGGAGAGTGGTCAGGCGTCGCCAGCCGCCGGTCCGCTCGTAGGCGTAGCGGGCCTGGATGGCGGCGTCGAGGGTGGCCCGTCTGGTGCGCGGCCAGCGGAGGATGTCGCCCATGTGGGCCATGACGGCGAGGCTGACGTCGCGGTAGGTGCGGATCTCGGTGCGCGCGGTCTGCCGCAGCGTGGTGTGGATGAGCCGGCGGTGGCCGACGGCGGCCAGCCGTAGGAGTTCTTCGTGGCAGTAGGAGAGGTGGTTGTCCTCGTCGTGGGCGATCATGGTGATGGCTCGGCCGAGGTCGGGATGGTCGCCGAAGACGCCGCGTAGCAGCCGCATCTGTTCCGCGGCACGTTGCTCGGTGACGCGGCTGTGCGCGAGGTAGGTGATGACGTCGCGGTCGTCGAGGGGTTCGTTGCGGCGCAGGCGGGTGTGCGCGAGGCCGATGCCCTGCTGTTCGAGCAGCATCGTGTAGTCGGTCTCCGGGGGCACCTCGGTGGGGGTGAGGCCGCGACGGTGCAGGAGGGCGGCGAAGATCCGGCCGTGCTTGTCCTCGTCCGCGCCGTGTTGTGCGATCTTGGGCGCGAGGTGCGGGTCCGCCACCAGGTGCGCGATGCGGCCGTTCTCCCAGCCGCCTTGGTCCTCGCCCTTGGCGGCGATCGAGCAGAACAGGCGGAACGCCTCGTCGTGGGCGTGGATCTCGTGGAACAGACTGCGTGCTGAGAGCATCTGGGCCATCCCTCGCCCGACCTGCTGGGAGCGGGCCGCGGGTCGGAGTCGAACGTGGTCGGAGTCGAACGTCGGAGACGATCGTCGAGCTGAACGTGGCATCGAACTGCTCCAGTGAACGGGAGGCTCCGAGGAGCGGCAACAGCTCGTGTCCGCCGCTGCGCCGTCCGGGCGCCGCGAGCGCCCCGGGGCGGTCAGCGGGTCGCAGGACGTCCGCCGACGAGGGTGGTGGCGAGGGCCGCGGTGTGGCAGGCGGTCCTCAGGGCCTGGGTGAGCCGGGTGCCGGCGAGGCGGGCGGCGAGGAAGGTGCCGGTGAAGGCGTCGCCGGCGCCCGTGGTGTCGACGGCGGTGGTGGGTGGGGCGGGGGAGCGGGCCTGGAGCGTGCCGGCACGGGCGGCGAGTGCGCCGTCGGGTCCGAGGGTGAGCACGGCTTCGCCCCAGCGGGCACTGAGGCGTTCGGCGGCGGCCACGGGGTCGTCGGTGCCGGACAGCAACACGGCCTCGGCGAGGTTGGGCAGCAGGAGGCTGGTGCCCTCGATCGCGGCTTCGAACGCGGCGGTCCCCAGGCGTCGGAGGAAGCCGGTGGAGGCGGGGTCGCAGCTGACCGGTACCGAGCGTGCCGTCGCGTCCGCGATCGCCCGGGCTGCCAGGGCGCGTCCCGGTGCGGTGAAGCACAGGTAGCCGGACAGGTGCAGGTGGGCCACGCCCGTCAGGAGGGACGGGTCCCAGTCGGCGGGGCCCAGGTGGGCCGCGGCGCCGCTGTCGGTGGCCAGGGTGCGTTCGGCGGTGGCGTCCACCAGACAGATCACCACCGCGGTCGGGTGGTCCGGATCGATGGTGAGTACCGGGTCGACCCCGGTGGCTTCGAGCGCCCGGTGGTGCCAGGTGGCGCTGTCGGAACCGACCCGGGCGAGAAGCCGGGTGCGGGCGCCGCCGTGCGCGGCCCAGGCGGCGGTGTTGGCTCCGGAGCCGCCGGGACGTACCGCGATCCTGGCGGCGGTGTCGGTGCCCGGGGCCAGCGCGTGCTGGTGGCGGGCGACGATGTCGGTCACCACGTCTCCCAGGACCAGCAGCGTTCCCGGAGTCGTCGTGTCGGGATGTTCCGTCGACCGGGTCATGGTGTCGTTCGCGTCTCGTGCGCCCAGGCGGTGGCGATCTCGGCGGCCAGGCGCACGTTGCCGCGTACGGCCGCGAGGTTGGCCTCGAGGGACGCGCCGGAGGTGTGTTCGATCAGGTAGGCGAGGAGGAAGGGGGTGATGGCCTGTCCGGTGACCTGGGCACGTGCGGCGGCTTCCAGGGCCTGGGCGAGGACCCGGTCGTGCAGTGCCGGGTCGAGTTGGTCCGTGCCGGGTACCGGGTTGGCGATCAGCAGGGCCGATTCCAGGCCGCCCAAGGCGTCCTGGGCCCGCATGACCGCGACGACCTCCTCGGCGTCCTGGACGGTCCAGTCCACCGGTTGGTTCGAGGAGGTCAGGTAGAAGCCGGGGAACTGGGCGGTGTTGAAGCCGAGGACGGCGACGCCCAGTGTTTCGAGGCGTTCCAGGGTCGCGGGTACGTCCAGGATCGATTTGACCCCCGCGCACACGACGGTGATCCGGGTGCGCGAGAGGAGGGTGAGATCGGCGGACTCGTCCTGGGTGAGGGTGAAGCCGCGGTGGACCCCGCCCAGGCCGCCGGTCGCGAAGACGCGCAGTCCGGCCCGGGCGGCCAGGAACGCGGTGCCGGCCACCGTGGTCGCCCCGCTCGCCCCGGTGGCCAGGGCCGGTGCCAGGTCGCGGAAGCCCAGCTTGCGCAGGTCGTCCTGGTGCGCGATCCGTTCCAGGCCGTGTTCATCCAGGCCGACGCGCGCGACGCCGTCCAGTACGGCGATCGTCGCGGGCACCACGCCCCGGTCCCGTAGCAGGCCCTCCAACTCGCGGGCCACGGTGAGGTTGCGCGGCCGGGGCAGGCCGTGCGCGATGATCGTCGACTCCAGGGCGACCACCGGCGCGCCGCACTCCAGGGCTTCGCGCACCTCTTCGGACAGCAGTACCGGGGGGCCGCCGGCCGGCCGGGTGGGGGCGGGCTCGCGGGTGGAGGTGGGATCAGTCACCTTTCCATACCTGGCGCGCTTCCCTCCCACGCAAACCCTCCGCGTGGCACGCGCCGCCGGTGGCGTGCCGCCGGTGGTTCACCAGTGGGACCACGGGCGCGGATGGTGCCGGTGGTTGCCGTGTGGTGCCCGTCGCGAGCCACTCGATCTCCCGTTCCGGGGCGGTGAGTTGGGGTGCGGGGCGGCAGCGGCGTGGTGCCCGGGTCTGTGGCGGAGGTGCCGTGCCGGGGGCGTGCTGGCATGTCCGTGGCGGGAAAAATGCCTGGTCACAGGCCTGGTGAGCCGTCCGCGCGGCGGCTAGCATTCCCGGCACAGCGGTCCCCACCCCCCAGGGGCCGCCACGGTTGGCAGCCCGTGCGCTGCCCCGGGCGCCGCTGCGGCCGGATCCGCCCCCCTCGTGTCCGGCCGCAGTGCTGCGCCACGCGACAGCTCCCGTGCGGACCGCGCGGGCTGACGGGTCAACCGGCCTCCGTCGCCCGCTGCAACGAGTCCAACGCGGTACCGGCCTGGTCGGCCAGGGTCACCGCGACCAGCCGTGCCTGCCGGGAGGGCACGGCACCGGGGGTGGGTTCGAGCATGAACCGGCCGAGGTACCGGTCGTTGCCCACCAGCCGCAGCTCCACCTCCTCGGACGGCAGCCCGAGCCGGTCCGCGTCCCACTGCCGGCGCCCCACCACGACGGAACCGTCGTGCTCCAGACGCGGCGGATGCCCCAGGAGGGATCCGTACTCGAAGCGACAGCCGCGCAGCTGGAGCAGGTCGATCAACTGCGCTCGCACGTGGTCGACCGTGGTGAGCGGTGAACTCGCCGACCGGGCGAGCACGGCCGTGTCGTGGATCCGCGTCATGTAGTCGGCGTCCGTGACGGCGATCACCCGGAAGCGACGAGCGCGAGCGGCCAGCTGGGAGACCGCCAGTCCGACGAGCAGCAGGAGGACGGCCGTCGTCAGGTCGGACGACTTGTTGATCGCGAACCGTTCGTACGGACGTGTGAAGAAGAAGTCGAACCACAGGGCGGCGGTCACCGCGGCGACCGCTCCGGCAACGCGGCGTCCCAGCGCGGCCACCGCGACCACCACGACGACCAGGAGCAGCGCCACGTTGGTGTTGGCCAGCTGGCTCCGGAACGGCAGCAGCACCGCGCTGAGCGCCAGCGGAGCCACCACCGCGGCGAGAAGCGACATCGGACCTCTCGAAAGGTACCGAGACATGATGCACCTCCTGCGTACCGGTGTAGCAGGCCGAACGCACACGACAACCGTCCCGGGCGGTTATTGACGCGACCCTTGCGGCGGGGAGCGTGCGAGAGTGGGAGCGGGGCGTCACAGCCGAGGGAGGACCTCCTGGTGGCCACAACGGGCAAGCTGCGGGTCTTCCTGGGTGCCGCACCCGGCGTGGGGAAGACGTACGCGATGCTCGCCGAGGGGCGGCGGTCGCGGGCGGACGGGGTCGACGTGGTGGTCGGCTTCGTCGAGACCTACGGGCGCCGGGGGACCGAGGAGCAACTGGGCGATCTGCCGGTGCTGCGCCGCCGCCTGGTCCGCCACCGCGGCCTGGAGCTGACCGAGCTCGACGTGGACGCGCTGCTGGCCCGCCGGCCGGCGCTCGCGCTGGTGGACGAGCTGGCGCACACCAACGCGCCGGGCAGCCGGAACACCAAGCGCTGGCAGGACGTGCTGGAGCTGCAGCGCGCCGGGATCGACGTGGTGAGCACGCTGAACATCCAGCACCTGGACAGCCTCAACGACGTGGTGGAGCAGATCACCGGGATCGTCCAGCAGGAGCGGATCCCGGACGCGGTGGCGCGTGCCGCGGACCGGATCGAGCTGGTGGACCTGAGCCCGGACGCGTTGCGCACCCGGATGGCACGGGGCGAGGTCTACCCGCCCGACAAGATCGACATCGCGTTGGACAACTACTTCCGAGCCGGCAATCTCGGCGCGCTGCGCGAGCTGGCGCTGCTCTGGCTGGCCGACCGGGTCGAGGAGGACCTGGCCGACTACCGGGCCCGGCACGGCATCCGCGCGCCCTGGGAGACCAAGGAGCGGATCATGGTGGCCCTGAACGGGGCTCCGCAGGGCGAACACCTGATCCGCCGGGGCGCGCGCACCGCGGCCCGGGTGCACGGCGACCTGATCGGGGTGCACGTCAGGAGCGACGAGGAAGCGCTGCGGCCCGAGCCGCCCACCCTGGAACGGCAGCGGCGGCTGCTGCACGAGCTGCACGGCGGCTACGTCGAGATCAGCGGCACCGACGTCGCGCGAACCCTGGTGGACTTCGCCCGAACCGAGAGTGCCACCCAGCTCCTGCTCGGCCCGACCAACCGCTCGCGGCTGCGGGAGCTGATCAGCGGATCGGTGATCAACCGGGTGATCCGGCTGGCCGGCCCGATCGACGTCCGCGTGCTGCCGCCGCCCGGCCCCGGCATGCTGGCGCTGCCGGGCGCGCCGCGCCGCCGTCGGCCCGCGGCCGTCCCGCCGCGCCGCCGGTGGACGGGCTGGCTGCTCGGACCGGCCGGAGCGGTGGCGGTGACCGCGCTGCTCTCCCCGCTGAACGGTTCGCTCGGCCTGTCCGGGGCGCTGCTCTGCCTGCTGCTCCTGGTCGCCGCCGTGGCCCGGATCGGTGGTCTGGCGCCGGCCGCCGGGACGACGCTGGCGGCCGCCCTGGCCGGCGACTTCTTCTTCGCCCCGCCCCGGCACAGCCTCACGGTCGGGCGGACGACGGACGCGGTGGCCCTGGCGCTCTTCCTCGCCGTGGCCGGGATCATCAGCCATCTGATCGACTGGCTGGCCAGGCGCTCGCAGCAGGCCGCCCGGGCGACCGCCGAGGCACGGGCGCTGGCCCGGCTCGCGGGCGCGACGGTGCACACCGGGCCCCGGGCCCTGCCGCGCCTGCTCGTGGAGCTGCGGCGGACCTTCGGCCTGCCGGCGGCCGGCATCGTGGTCCCGGACGGCGACGGCTGGCGGATCGCGGCCTCCTCCGGCGGGCCGCTGCCCGCGAACCCCGAGGACGCGCCGTTCGCCGCCGAGCTGGACCAGGGCGCGGTCCTGGTGCTGGCCGGCGGTGCGGTGAGCGAGGAGAACACCCGGCTGCTCGGCCCGTTCGTCACCCAGTTGAGGCTGGCCCAGGAACGCGAGCGACTGGCCGGGGAAGCCGCGGCGGCGCGGACGCTGGCCCGCACGGACGCGCTGCACACCACGCTGCTGGAGGCGGTCTCGCACGACC
Source organism: Kitasatospora sp. NPDC024654 (assembly GCF_055559155.1). NCBI lineage: Bacteria > Bacillati > Actinomycetota > Actinomycetes > Kitasatosporales > Streptomycetaceae > Kitasatospora > Kitasatospora sp. NPDC024654. The sequence goes on along the minus strand of NZ_JBVHLF010000021.1, from coordinate 13,506 downwards.
TGCGCACCCCGCTGGCCGCGATCAGGGCCGCCGTGTCGAGCGTGCTGTCCGCGGACGCGGAACGGCCGGCCCAGGACGTCCGGCGTAGCTGCGAGATCATCGACGTCGAGTCGGACCGGCTGGCGCACATGGTCGCCAACCTGCTGGATCTCAGCCGGCTGCGCGCCGGCCAGGTGCCGGTGACCCTCGCGCCCACCGTCGTCCGGGACGTTCTGGCCACGGCGGTGGCGAGCCTGCCGGACAGCGGAGCACCGGTGCTGATCGAGGTCGCCGAGGACGTCCCCGAGGTGGTGGCGGACCCCGGACTCCTGGAACGTGCCTTGGCCAACGTGCTCGCCAACGCGCGGAGTTGGTCGCCGTCCGAGGCCACGGTGCGGGTGGACGCCGGCGCGGTGGCCGACCGGGTGGACGTCCGGGTCATCGACCGGGGGCCGGGGATCGCCGCCGAGGAGCGGCTGCGACTGTTCGAGCCGTTCTACCGCGGCGCGGACCCGGCCGGCCGGCGGGTCGCCGGTGTGGGCCTCGGTCTGACGGTCGCCAAGGGCTTCACCGAGGCCATGGACGGCGAACTCACCGTCGAGCCCACCCCTGGCGGGGGAACGACCTTCGTCTTCGGCCTGCGCCGAGCGGACCGCTGACCCCGGCTCGGCATGCTCGCCCCAACGGCCCATGAGCGGTGAGCACCTCCAGGCGGCTCGCCGGAGAATCGAGGAGACCGACACCCCGGCCGGAGCCTCCCATGACAGACCTCGCTTTCATCGGCGTCACGATCCTCGTCTTCGCAGTCCTCGCCCTGATCGCCAAGGGGGCGGAGCGACTGTGAGCGGACGACCGCGGCGCTCCGCCGTTCGGATGGCGCGATGACCGTCGACAACATCGTGGGACTGGTCGTCGCGGTGGCGCTCCTCGGCTACCTGGTGCTGGCGCTGGTCCACCCCGAGAGGTTCTGAGGTGAACCCCACGCTCGCGGGTCTCCTGCAGGCGTTGCTCCTGGTCGCCGCGCTCGCGCTCTCGCACCGTCCGCTGGGCGACTACCTGGCGCACCTGCTGACCAGCGGGAAGCACCTGCGGGTCGAGCGCGGCATCTACCGCCTGATCGGCGTCAACGGTGACTTCGACCAGCGGTGGACGGCGTATCTGCGCAGCGTGTTCGCCTTCTCCGCCGTCTCGGTGCTCTTCCTCTACGCCTTCCAGCGGCTGCAGAACCACCTCTGGCTCTCCCTCGGCTTCCCCGCGGTGAGACCGGCGCTGGCGTGGAGCACCGCCGCCTCCTTCGTCACCAACACCAACTGGCAGTCGTACTCGGGGGAGTCGACCATGGGCCACCTGGTGCAGATGGCCGGTCTGGCGGTGCAGAACTTCCTCTCCGCCGCGGTGGGAATCGCCGTGGTGGCGGCACTGATCCGCGGCTTCCACCGCAACCGCACGGATCAGGTCGGCAACTTCTGGGTGGACCTGGTGCGGGTGACGGTGCGCCTGCTGCTGCCGGTCTCGGTCGTCTTCGCGGTCGTCTTCGTGGCGGCGGGGATGATCGAGAACCTGCACGCGGCCACCCAGGTCACCACCCTCAGCGGCGGCAGCCAGCGCATCACCGGTGGACCGGTGGCCTCGCAGGAGGTCATCAAGGAGCTGGGCACCAACGGTGGCGGCTTCTACAACGCCAACTCGGCCCACCCGTTCGAGAACCCCAATCCGCTGACCAACTGGCTGGAGATCTACCTGCTGCTGGTGATCTCGTTCTCGCTGCCGCGCACCTTCGGCACGATGATCGGCGACCGACGCCAGGGGTACGCGATCGTCGCCGTGATGGCGCTGTTCTGGGTGGGCTCGGCGTCCCTCCTGACGTTCTTCGAGTGGCAGCACAGCGGTACCGCCCTGCGGGCGGCCGGGGCCGCGATGGAGGGCAAGGAGGTGCGCCTCGGCATCGCGGGCTCCGCCCTCTTCGCCTCGTCCACCACACTGACCTCCACCGGCGCGGTCAACTCCGCCCACGACTCCCTCTCGCCCCTGGGCGGCGGGGTGGCGGTCTTCGACATGATGCTCGGCGAGATCGCTCCCGGCGGCACCGGGTCCGGCCTGTACGGGATGCTCGTCCTGGCCGTGGTCACGGTCTTCGTCGCCGGTCTGATGGTCGGCCGCACCCCGGAGTACCTGGGCAAGAAGCTCGGCGGCCGGGAGATGAAGTTCGCCTCCCTCTACATCCTCACCACCCCGGCGATCGTGCTGGTCGGCACCGGCGTGGCCATGACCTTCAGGGGCGAGCGCGCCGCCATCCTCAACAGCGGCCCGCACGGGTTCACCGAGGTGCTGTACGCCTTCACCTCGGTGGCCAACAACAACGGCTCCGCCTTCGCCGGCCTGACCACCACCAGCACCTGGTGGAACACCGCGCTCGGTCTGGCCATGCTGTTCGGCCGCCTGCTGCCGATGGTCTTCGTCCTGGCGCTGGCCGGCTCGCTGGCCCGGCAGAAGCCCGTCCCGGTGACCGCGGGCACGCTGCCGACCCACCGGCCGCTGTTCGTGGGGATGCTCTCCGGCGTGGTGCTGATCGTCGTCGGCCTGACCTACTTCCCCGCCCTGGCCCTCGGGCCGCTCGCGGAGGGCCTGCGCTGATGTCCACCTCCCCGCTCCAGCCGGCTGGGGCCGAGCCCGACCACACCTCGGCGGCGCACGAGGCCCACCGGGTCTCCGGGGGACTGCTCGACCCCAAGCAGCTGCTCGCCTCCTTCCCCGACGCGGTCCGCAAGCTCGACCCGCGGGTGATGTCCAGGCATCCGGTGATGTTCGTGGTCGAGGTCGGCTCGCTGCTCACCACGTACTCGGCGATCCGCCACAGCAGCGCCTTCGCCTGGGTGATCACGGTCTGGCTCTGGCTGACGGTGGTCTTCGCCAACCTGGCCGAGGCGGTGGCCGAGGGCCGTGGCAAGGCCCAGGCCGCGACGCTGCGCCGGACCAAGACCGAGGCCGTCGCCAGGCGGATCGTCGGCCCGTGGCGCCCCGGCACCACCGACCTCGCCGAGGAGGTGGTCCGGGCGGCGGAGCTGAGGCTCGGCGACCACGTGATCGTCGAGGCCGGGCAGCTCATCCCCGGCGACGGCGACGTCGTGGAGGGCGCCGCCTCGGTCGACGAGTCGGCCATCACCGGCGAGTCCGCACCGGTGATCCGCGAGTCCGGTGGTGATCGTTCGGCCGTCACCGGTGGCACCAAGGTGCTCTCCGACCGGATCGTCGTGAAGATCACCTCCAGGCCCGGTGAGACCTTCATCGACCGCATGATCGCGCTGGTCGAGGGCGCGGCCCGGCAGAAGACGCCCAACGAGATCGCGCTGAACATCCTGCTCGCCGCGCTGACCATCGTCTTCCTGCTCGCGGTCGTGACGCTCCAGCCGATGGCGAGCTACGCGGGCGCCGAACAGACCATCGTGGTGCTGGTCGCCCTGCTGGTGGCGTTGATCCCGACCACCATCGGCGCGCTGCTCTCCGCGATCGGCATCGCCGGCATGGACCGCCTGGTGCAGCGCAACGTGCTCGCCATGTCGGGCCGCGCGGTCGAGGCCGCGGGCGACGTCTCCACGCTGCTGCTGGACAAGACCGGCACCATCACCTTCGGCAACCGGCAGGCCGCCGAGTTCACTCCGGTCGCCGGTACCGACGTCAACCTGCTCGCCGACGCCGCCCAGCTGTCCAGCCTGGCCGACGAGACTCCCGAGGGCCGCTCGATCGTGGTCCTGGCCAAGGAGAAGTACGGACTGCGGGCCCGCACCCAGGCCGAGATCGGCCACGCCGAGTGGATCGGGTTCACCGCGCAGACCAGGATGAGCGGCGCCGACCTGGCGGAGGACGGGGGCGTCCGGCGGATCCGCAAGGGCGCGGCCGGCTCGGTCGTCGCCTGGGTGGAGCGGAACGGGGGGCGGCCGTGCGAGGAGCTCGGCGGCCTGGTCGACGGGATCTCCGCGGCCGGCGGCACCCCGCTCGTGGTGGCGGTCCACGAGACCGGTGAACCGGCGCGGGTGCTGGGGGTCGTCAACCTCAAGGACGTGGTGAAGCACGGCATCCGGGAGCGCTTCGAGGACCTGCGCCTGATGGGCATCAGGACCGTGATGATCACCGGGGACAACCCGCTGACGGCCAGGGCGATCGCCGACGAGGCCGGCGTCGACGACTTCCTCGCCGAGGCCACCCCCGAGGACAAGATGGCCCTGATCCGGCGGGAACAGGGCGGCGGCAAGCTGGTCGCGATGACCGGTGACGGCACCAACGACGCCCCGGCGCTGGCCCAGGCGGACGTCGGGGTGGCGATGAACACCGGTACCTCGGCCGCCAAGGAGGCCGGGAACATGGTGGACCTGGACTCCAATCCCACCAAGCTGATCGAGATCGTCGAGATCGGCAAGCAACTGCTCATCACCCGAGGGGCGTTGACCACCTTCTCGATCGCCAACGACGTCGCGAAGTACTTCGCGATCATCCCGGCGATGTTCGCCAGCGTGCACCCGGGCCTGGGGCACCTCAACGTGATGAGGCTGCACAGCCCCACGTCGGCCATCACCTCGGCGATCGTCTTCAACGCGCTGATCATCGTCGGGCTGATCCCGCTGGCCCTGCGCGGTGTCCGCTACAAGCCGTCCTCGGCCTCCGCGCTGCTGCGGCGCAACCTCGCGATCTACGGCGCGGGCGGACTGGTCATGCCGTTCGTCGGCATCAAGGCCATCGATCTCGTCGTCCAGTTCATCCCCGGCCTGCGCTGACCGGCGCGGGCCACGACCGACCGAAGGAGCACGTCCATGGCGAGGTCCATGCCCCCACTCGTCCGACTGCACCTGACCGGTCTGCGCGTCCTGCTCGTCTTCACCGTGATCTGCGGCCTGGCATACCCGCTGCTGATCACCGGGATCGCCCAACTCGCCCTCCCCGGGCAGGCGAACGGCTCGCAGGTGCGCCAGCACGGCCGGGTCGTCGGCTCCAGCCTGCTGGGCCAGAACTTCAACCTGCCGAAGAAGAACCCCGCCGACCCGAACGAGCCGGTCCGGCCGGACCCGAGCTGGTTCCAGCCGCGTCCCTCGGCGGCGGGCGTCGACGGCTACGACCCGACCGCCTCGGGGGCGTCCAACCTCGGCCCCAACGACCGGAAGCTGACCGAGACGATCCACGAGCGCCGCGCGGCGCTCGCCGCGTTCGACGGCGTCGCGGCCGGCGAGGTGCCCCCCGACGCGCTCACCGCGAGCGGCTCCGGCCTCGACCCGGACATCTCGCCCACCTACGCTTATGAGCAGGTCAACCGAGTGGCCGCGGCGCGCGGTCTGGACCCGGCGAAGGTCCGCCGGCTGGTGCAGCAGCAGCTCCGGGACCGCACCCTCGGCTTCCTCGGCGAACCCCGGGTCAACGTGGTCGCCCTCAACCTCGCCCTCGCGCGGCTGGGCTGACACCCGCCGAGGAAGGAGGCGCGCGGTGCTTCCCCCGGTGCCCGCTGGACGGGCGGGTCTGAAGGTCTACCTCGGCGCGGCCCCGGGCGTCGGCAAGACCTACCGGATGCTCGACGAGGCGCTGCGCCGCCGGGCCCGCGGGACGGACGTGGTCGTCGCCTTCGTGGAATGCCACGGGCGGGAGCGCACCGAACACCTGCTGCGCGACCTGGAGGCCGTGCCGCGCGCCCACCGCACCTACCGGGGAGCCCGGTTCACCGAGCTCGACCTCGACGCGGCCCTCGCCCGCCACCCGGAGGTGGCCCTGGTCGACGAGTTGGCCCACACCAACGTCCCCGGCGGGCGCAATCCCAAGCGCTGGCAGGACGTCGAGGAGCTCTTGGCCGCGGGGATCGAGGTCGTCACCACGCTCAACGTCCAGCACCTGGACTCGCTCAAGGACGTCGTTCACAGGATCACCGGGGTCCCGCAGCACGAGACCGTCCCCGACGAGGTGGTCCGCCGTGCCGACCAGATCGAACTGGTCGACCTGCCGCCGGAGGGCCTGCGCCGCCGGATGGTGCACGGCAACGTCTACGCCGCCGACGAGGTCGACACCGCGCTCGCCAACTACTTCCGGCTCGGCAACCTCACCGCACTGCGTCAACTCGCCCTGCTCTGGCTGGCCGGTCAGGTGGACGAGCGACTGCGGGCCCACCCGGCGGAGCAGGGTCCCGGCGCGGTCTGGCAGACCCACGAGCGGGTGGTGGTCGCCCTCGCCGGCGGGCCGGAGGACGCCACCCTCATCCGCCGCGCCGCCCGGATCGCCGCCCGCAGCCCGAGCGGTGACCTGCTCGCCGTGCACGTCGCGCGCGGCGACGGCCTCGCCGACACCTCCGCCGACGGCTTCGCCACGCAGCGCCGACTGGTGGACGGCCTCGGCGGCACCTTCCACTGGCTGGTCGGCGAGGACGTGCCCACCGTCCTGGTGGACTTCGCCCGCGCACAGCACGCCACCCAACTGGTCCTCGGGGCGAGCCACCACGGCTGGTTCGTCCGCGCGCTCACCGGACGCGGTGTCGGGGAGACGACCGTCGAACTCGCGGGCGACATCGACGTCCACGTGGTCGGCCCGGCGGAGTCCGGCATCGGCCGGTCACGGAAGGGCTAGGCGCCCGCGGGATGTGCCGGGCAGTCCGGCGGGCGGCAGCCGGCGCCGTACCGTCCGCCGGGAAGGCTTCTTCCACGCCGCCACCACGCGCCTTGCGCCGCGGCGCTGTTCGCGGCGACCTCGCCCCTGGACCGGGCAGCCTGCGACGGTTCGCGTTCGCGCCCCGGGCGCTGAGCGGGACGGCGGACGGCACTCGGCAGATCCTGACCAGGACCGCCGGCGCGATCATCACCGTGGTGGGACTGGTCCTCTCGATCCCATCGTGGCCCGCACACTGGCCTCCGACCAGTTCGGGTCCGGGACGCTGCGAGCTTCACAGCCCGAGGCAACGATGAGGTCGTCCTGGCCCGTAAGGACTACTTGGAGGGCTCCCACTTCGACGAGTTGCGCGGCCGGGACGGGGCCCGGCCGAGCGCGCCAGGCGGTCCCAGGCGGCGTTGGCCGACCGCAGCCGGTGTCGGTCGAGAACGCGGGGGTTCAAGTCGGAACACCGACCGTTACCCCACGGCGGTCAGGGGTGTTGGGCGAACTGGCTGTGGGTGCACGCTGATGATCGCCGAAGCACGGGCAGGGTTCCTGAGGTGCAGAGCCGGGGGACCATCCCCGCAGATGCGGGGAGCAGGCGAGCATGTGCTCCAGCCGCTGGCCACGTTCGGGACCATCCCCGCGCGCGGGAGGGTGAAGCAGCCCCCGGCGGATCGCCTGCCGGGGGCCGCTCGCTTGGGCGGGAGCGGGAGGGGTCGCACCCTCTCCCGCCCCCGACCCGCCGCTACCGTGAGCGGCGGGCCCGGTGGGTGAGCCTGGTCAGCCCGCGTGGAGCGCGGTGCGCAGGGTCTCGGTCGCGAGCGTGATGGCGGCCTGGGCGGCGTGGGTGCCGCGCAGGGCGTTGAGCATGACGAAGTCGTGGATGATGCCCTGGTAGCGGACGGCGGTGACGGGGACGCCGGCCTGGCGGAGCTTGTTGGCGTAGGCCTCGCCCTCGTCGCGCAGCACGTCGGCTTCGCCGGTGATGACCAGGGCCGGGGGCAGGCCGGTGAGTTGCTCGGTGGTGGCGCGCAGGGGGGAGGCGGTGATCTCGGCGCGCTGGGCGGGGTCGGTGGTGTACTGGTCCCAGAACCACTGCATGCCGTCGCGGCGCAGGAAGTAGCCCTCGGCGAACTGGTGGTAGGACGCGGTGTCGAACGAGGCGTCGGTGACCGGGTAGAAGAGCACCTGCTGGACGAGTGGGACGTCGCCGCGTTCCTTGGCCATCAGGGTGAGGGCGGCGGTCATGTTGCCGCCGACCGAGTCGCCGGCCACCGCGATGCGGGTGGCGTCCAGGCCGTTGGCGGCGCCGTCGGTGACGATCCAGCGGGCGACGGCGTAGTTCTGCTCGATGGCGACGGGGTAGCGGGCCTCGGGGGAGAGGCTGTACTCGGGGAAGACGACGGCTGCCTGTGCTCCCACGGCCAGTTCTCGGACCAGGCGGTCGTGGGTGTGGGCGTTGCCGAAGACCCAGCCGGCGCCGTGGATGTAGAGGACCACCGGCAGGGTGCCGGTCGCGCCGGCGGGCTTGACGATCCGGGCCCGGACCTCCCCGGTGGTGCCGCCGTTGACGGTGATCCACTCTTCGTCGATCGCGGGCTTGGCGATCTCGCTGGACTGCACCTCGTCCACGACCTTGCGGCCCTCGGCCGGGTCGAGGTCGAAGAGGTAGGGCGGGTTGGCGGTGGCGGCCGCGAACTCGGCGGCGGCGGGCTCCAGGACCGGGCTGGTGGGCGTGTGGTCGGACATGGTGGTCTCCTCGGTGCTGGGTGTGCATGCGGGGGCTTGCGGGGTGTCGTGCTCTCCCGGCACCAGAAGACTATGACACGATTAACTTGTGCACAACTAAAACTTGCGCGATGAAATCGTTCCATCGCCCCGGGTATGCTCTGCTGTTCAGATTGGCCATGGATCGAAGGAGTCCGCGATGGACGGCACCGACCTCCCGGGCACTCCGGAGGAGTTCACGCTCCTCCTGGACGACCAGCTCTGCTTCGCCCTCTACGCCGCCTCACGTGCGGTCACCAACCGCTACCGTCCACTGCTGGACGACCTGGGCCTCACCTACCCCCAGTACCTGGTCCTGCTCGTGCTCTGGGAGCACGGTGCGGTCCCCGTCAAGGACATCGGCGCCGCGCTGCAACTCGACTACGGCACGCTCACGCCGCTGATCAAGCGCCTGGAGACAGCCGGGCTGGTGCGCCGCGAGCGGCGTCCCGACGATGAGCGCACCGTGCAGGTCACCCTCACCGAGCAGGGCCAGGACCTGCGCGAACGCGCCCTCGCCGTGCCCGCCGCCATGGGCGACGTGATGGGCCTTTCACCGCAGGAGTCCGGCGACGCCAAGAAACTGCTCCGCCGCCTGACCGCCAACGTCACTCACGGCCGCACCGACGACCGCGCCTGACCGCACGCTCTGTGGACGACGCTCATGCGGTCGCCGGTGTCGGAGGCCGGGTCGGTGCGGGCGGTGTAGTCATCGACTTCGGGGTCGGTGCCGCCGGGCACCGTGATCCCGGCCTCGTTCTCCTGCAGGGGTTGCTCCCGGTGTCGGTACTCGGCTCCGGGAGCTCAGCAGTCGGCTCCGCGTGAGCGGGGGTAGCTCGGGCCCTCGGCGGCCGGGGCTGCGCGGTGTCCGCCGGGGGCGTTTCGGGCGGTGCGCCCCGCTGATCCGGCAGAAGGACCCTAGCCATCCACCATCGCCAACGCCGGTCGCGACCGGGGCCGCTCGTCCGCGCCGGCGCGCTGGTGCTGGGTTCTGCTGACCACGAAGGGGGATGTCGGGCTGCCGTCAGGGTGGACTGATTCGTCGTGGCCGCAGGGCCGGAGAGGGGCCCGAATAATGGAGAGCATGAACGAATACGGCCACACCACGGTCGAGGACGACCTGCCCGAATTCCCGTGACCCGGTTCATCGGCCAGCAGATCCTCTCCGTCCGAGAGACGACGCCCACGAGCCAGGACGGCACGAACTCACGGTTCGATCCCCGACCGTCTACCAGGCCCTGATCCGCACCGCCGCCGACGCCGCGGCCAGCCGGCCCGGCCTTGGCATGGACCCGGATCAGCTTCACCGTCGTCCTGCGAGCCGCGGTGGTCACCGCCAGCGGAGTGCTGCCCGAGGAGCCAAGCCGCCTGGTCGGCGCCATCGGTCGCGCACTCCTGGACAGCCTGCTGCCAGCCTGCCACCGCCAGCGTATGAAGGCCCGCGGCCTGAAAAGCGCCAGCATGTACGCCTCGAATATCGGCAAGCACCCCGCCACCGCCCAGAGCTACACCTTCCAGGCCGACGTCACGGTCATGGAAGGAGGGCTTGCACCCCGTCCACGACGCTGAACGCAGCGGCGTTGGTCAGCTCGGCCGCGTAGTCGGGCAGGTCGACGTTGCTGATCTGCTTGCCCATCTCCAGCATCTTGTCGAGGATCCGGTGCCGGTTCAGCAGCCCGTTACGCACCCGCAGCCCGGTCGCGGTGCCGGGTGCCAGGAACGGGCCGGTGCGGTCGCCGCCCTTCTGGCAGCCCCGGGCGTAGTCGCGCAGGGCGTGCTCGTAACGGGCGAAGGCGGTGCGATGGTCGCCGCTGGCCCGGGCCAGCTCGCCGGCCAGAACATACGCCGCCACCACAGCGGTGCCGGTACCCATCCCACCGATGGTGGCCCCACAAGCGGCGTCGCCGAGCAGGGCGATCCGACCGGTGGACCAGGCGGGGAGGTCGGCCCGACTGATCGAGTCGAAGTACAGCTCGGGGGCCTGCCCCAGGCTCTCCAGCAGCCGGGGCACCTCCCAGTCGAGGCCTGCGAAGGCGTCTCGGATCAGCGTCTTCTGCTGCGACACGTCGTGGCGGTCGTAACGGAGTTCGGTCGACGCGAAGACGAAGAAGGCACCCGCCCGAGTCGGGTCGCGATGGTCGGCGCCGACCGCGGCTAGCCGGCCGGGGACGTTGAGACCGATCGAACCGGGCGGCAGGCCCAGGTAGTTGGACAGTTGCCAGGTGGCGGCGTAGTAACCGAGGTGGCGCACGTAGCGCTCCTCCGGGCCGAAGGCGAGCCGACGGACATTGGAGTGCAGCCCGTCGGCGCCGATCACCAGGTCGAACTCGCGTGGAGCCCCGTGCCGGAAGGCTACCCGGACACCGGTGGGCGTCTCGTCCAGGGCCGTGATCGAGTCGCCGAAGAGGTACTCGGTGCGCGGGAGGCTGCGCCGGTACAGCACCTGGGCGAGCTCCCCGCGCGGGACCTCGACGTCCCCGCCCGCGAAGTCGGCCGGCAAGCGGAGCATCTGACGGCCGCGCCGGTCGACGAAGGTCATCGGGCTGCCGCCGGTGTCGAGCGCGCGCAGCTCGTCGAGCACGCCCATCCGCTCCAGCACGGTCAGGTGGGTCTTGCCGCGGAAGTCGACGGCCTGGCCGCCGCCGCGCAGGGCGGGAGCCAGCTCGACGACGGTGGTCTCGAAGCCGTGCCGCCCCAGCCAGTAGGCCAGCGCGGGGCCGGCGATGCTCGCGCCCGAGATCAGGACCTTGGTGCTCACGTGAACCACTCCATCCGAGACTGTCGAATAACTGTGTCTGGCAGACACTGTTTATTTCTGTGTACAGTAGACACAGTTGGGCCGCCTCGCAAGGGGCAGTCGGAAACACGGGACGGAGCGGGAAGTGGGCGAAGAAGCGAACGAGGCGGTGCGGCTGCTCTGGGGACCGCCCGCAAAGCCGTCCCGGGGACCGAAGCCCGCACTGAGCCTGGCGCGGATCGCTGCGGCGGGCGTCGAGATCGCGGACGCCGAGGGCCTCGGTGCCGTCTCGATGCAGAAGGTGGCCGGACTGCTCGACTTCACCAAGATGTCGCTCTACCGCTACGTACCCGGCAAGGCAGAGCTGGTCGCGCTGATGGTGGAGGCCGCAGTCAGCGAACCGCCACAGGCCGTGGACGGGCTCGGGTGGCGCGAGCAACTAACGGCTTGGGCAAGGACGTTGACGTGGTCGTTCACCGAGCACCCGTGGCTGCTCGACGCCACCATCGGACCGCGGGTGATGGGCCCCAAGGAACTCGGCTGGCTGGAGCGGGTGGTCGCGGCCCTGGACGGCCACGGGCTGACCGGCTCCGAGCGGATGGACGCCGCGGTGCTGCTGGCCGGGCACGTCCGGGGCATCGCCGAGCAGGCCCGCGCCACCCGGCCGGACGGCTCACCTGAGGCGGAACTTCTGGCCGTCCTCGGCGTTCTGGTGCACCGGCACGCCGACCGCTTCCCCGCGCTCGCCGCGGCCATGGCCTCACAGGACGGCCGGGACCAGGCGCTGGACTTCGGCCTGGAGCGCATCCTCGACGGCCTGGAGGCTCTGATCACGCGCCGCACCGGGTGACTCGGGGAAGATCAGCCGCAACCGGTCACCCTCGGGCGCACCGCACAGGCCGGCTCACCTCCTGCGCGCCTGCTACAGCTGGCAACCGGAGGGCGCCCACCGGCCCTCGGACGAGGACCAGCTCACCCAGGCCGAGGCGGTCCCCGCGCGGGCCGCCCAGGACCGCCGGCCCCGCCCCTCCCAGCAGGTCGCGCCGGGCTGGCCAATCGGACTATGAGACCGCAGCAAGATCGCGAGACGAAAACCTGTTGGCGTGCTGCCGGTCGGCGGCAATAGTCCGCTGTCCACGGCCGACAGCGGGGGAGGAACGCATCACCGACGTTTTCGCATGCGGATGCTGCGGCGCCGTCCTGACAGCACCGGTCTCGCGGATCGCGCTACCCACTCACGCCCGCCAGATGTGCCAACACGACTTCCTCCCCGCGCTGTTGGAACCAGGCACCTACGCCGTCGATCCAGAACCCTCCGGGCCGCCGTGGCGGCGCTGGGACGAGGTCGGCGCGGAGGGGGCGGAGCAGCGTGGGGTTTTCGCCCCGGTCTTCTCGCTGTCCTTCGGAGAGCCGGGCGCGATCGTCCTGGCACCGGGGGACACCTGCGGCACCGTGCTCATCCCTGATCGATGCGACGGCTACTGCCTCGGACTCGACGGTCGGGACGGCCCCAACCTCGCGTGGGAGCAGTGCGGGCAGCCGGTCGCGACCCGCATCGACGACTGCTCCTTCTGGCAGAAGGTGCGACTTCTGCCGTCCGCGGTACGCCGCGTGCCCGGCGCCGGCCCCACGCTCCCACCCGTCGACTGGAAAGAGCTGCGGCACGAGTATCCGGCCATGCCCCCCATCGAGCAGTCCGGGGCGTGGGACCCGCGCTGGCGGGTGGCGGTCGGTGCCGCGTTGGCCCACCTGCTGGCTGCCTCCCAGGGAACCGCACTCGCCCTTCCACCGGGCCTCCTCACAACGACGTTCGGCCGCGCAGTCGACGCCCTGCTCCCGTTCGGCCCTCCGGCGAAGACCGTGACGCTGGCCGGCCCGGGGTTGCCGACGCCCGACGTCGTGCGCGACGTCGCCTTGGTCCCGCGACACCCGCAGACGGGCCAGACGTGGTCTCCGCAAGGCGGCGCGCCCTTGGTCACGGTGCCGTTGGCCGCTGAGGTGTGGCTCTACCTGGCCTTCGGCCGCGAGATGTCCCTCCTTCCCGCCGCGGGTGGCCTGCCGGCCGGCGTCCAGCGCGACGACCCCCTACCGCCGCACCCCATGTGACTGTTCCGTCCCGATCGGGAGGTCTTCCACCACGCACTCGCCCGCCTACCCGCCGTCCGCCTGCCGTGGCTCCGCCCAATCAACGACCGCCTAGTACTACAGGGCTAGATCTGCATCATCCGGAGGCGCATGCGCCGACGGAAGTGATGTCGCCTGGCCTCAATTTGGTGGCGGCGGCGGAGCGTTGACCAGTGCAGTGCGTGTCGTATCTCGTGGAGAGGGCGGCCGATGAGGTTGAACAGGCGGCGGGCCTCCGCCAGGCTCACCGGCCGCTTCCAGGGGCGAGGCCGGGCGCCCGC